>JBGPNP010000330.1:0-3433 GCA_041487575.1 Gaiellaceae bacterium
GCACCGGGCGCTCCTCCGCCCGCAGCGCATGGACGACCTTCCGTCCGACGAAGCCGGTTCCCCCGGTGACGAGTATCACTGAAGCTTCTTGAGGGTCCGGCGAATTCGCTGACTCACCAGTTGCTCCGACACCGAAAGGCGACCAGCGATTTCGGCTCGAGAAAGTCCTTCCGAGTAGAGCCGAAGAACCTCTCGCTCACGCTCGGTAAGCGTGTCCAGCCCTTCCTCGAAGTTCTTCCAGTAGCGGCTCGGGGTAGGGCCGGCCTGGCCCTGGTACTTGGAGCCGAGCCCGGCGCTCCCGTAGGGCTCCTCAGCGGCCTCGGTCATCTGGACGAAGGAGATCTGGCCGATCTTCATCCGGTAGTAGATCGTGATCGGGAGGTTCGCGACGTTCGAGAGCTCGAGCGTCACATGGCCGTCCCAGCCGGGGTCGATGAAGCCCGCCGTCGAGTGGATGAGGAGCCCAAGCCGCCCGAGTGAGCTCTTGCCCTCGAGACGAGCGACGAGGTCGTCTGGGAGGCGGATGCGCTCGAGCGTCGAGCCGAGGACGAACTCGCCGGGATGGAGGATGAAGGGCTCGGCCTCGCCGATCTCGACGAGCTCGGTCAGGTCCTCCATCGGCTGCTTGACGTCGATGTACGGGTAGCGCGAGTTGCGAAAGACGCGGAAGAAGCGGTCGACGCGAACGTCCACGCTGGAGGGCTGGACGAGCGACGGCTCGAAGGGGTCGATGCCGATCCGGGCCTCGTCGAGGAGCCGCCTGATCGTTCTGTCGGAGAGAACCATCGACCTCAATCTATAAGCTCAGCGGCCGATGGCCGCGACGCGTGCGATCGACATCCGCACCGAGATCCCCGGCCCTAGGAGCAGGGAGATCGTAGAGCGCAAGGCCCGCGTCGTTGCCGAGCCGCTCTCTATCTACCTCCCCATCGTCGTCGCGGAGGCCCACGGCGCCCTCCTCATCGACGTGGACGGGAACACCTTCATCGACTTCTCGGGCGGTGTCGGCTGTCTCAACGTCGGCCACTCGCACCCGCGCGTCGTCGAGGCGCTGCAGGAGCAGGCCGCGCGCTTCACGCACACCGACTTCACCATCGTCCCCTACGAGAACTACGTCGGCCTCGCCGAGCGCCTCGCCCGACTCGCGCCCATCTCGGGGGAGGTGCGGGTCGCCTTCTTCAACTCCGGCGCCGAGGCGGTCGAGAACGCGGTCAAGTTCGCCCGTGCCTACACGCGCCGCCCCGCCGTCATCGCCTTCGACGGCGGCTTCCACGGACGGACGCTGCTCGCGCTCAGCCTCACGTCGAAGACGCACCCGTACAAGGCCGGCCTGGGGCCGTTCGCGCCCGAGGTGTACCGCGTGCCCTTCGCCGACCCCTACCGCGGTCTCGACGCAGGGGCGGCGCTGGCCGCGCTCGAGAGCGCCTTCCGGACGCGCGTCTCAGCCGACGAGGTCGCCGCGATCGTCCTCGAGCCCGTCCAGGGGGAGAGCGGCTTCATCGTCCCGCCCCGGGAGTTCGTCCAGGGACTCCGGCGCATCTGCGACGACCATGGGATCGTCCTCGTCGCCGACGAGGTGCAGACCGGCTTTTGCCGCACCGGACGGTTCTTCGCCATGGAGTACTTCGGCGTCGAGCCCGACCTCGTCACGGTGGCGAAGTCGATCGCCGCCGGCCTCCCGCTCTCCGGCGTCCTCGGGCGGGCGGAGATCATGAACGCGCCCGCCGACAACGCCGTCGGCGGCACGTACGTGGGCAACCCGGTCGCGATCGCGGCCGCGCACGCCGTCCTCAACGTGATCGAGGAGGAGGGGCTCCTCGAGCGTGCGCAGGCGATCGGCGAGACGATCCGCTCCCGCATGGAGAGCTGGCGGGAGCGCTTCGAGCCGGTCGGCGACGTGCGCGGGCTCGGCGCCATGCTCGCGATCGAGCTCGTGCGCGACCGGGCGACGAAAGCCCCGGACCCCGCGCTTGCGACCGCGATCGTCGAGGCTGCCGCCGCACGCGGGCTCCTCCTCCTCAAGGCGGGCATGCACGGGAACTGCATCCGCGTGCTCGTCCCGCTCGTCATCTCCGAGGCCGAGCTCGACGAGGCGCTGGGCGTCTGGGAAGAGGCGCTCGAGCAGGCGGCTCGCTAGAACCGCAGGCTCGCCCGCCGCGCCTGCCGCTCGAGCGCGAGCTCGACGAGGCGGTCGAGGAGCTCGGAGTAGGAGATCCCCGAGGCCTCGAAGAGCTTCGAGTAGACGCTCGTCGCCGTGAAGCCCGGGATCGTGTTCACCTCGTTCACGAGCACCTCTCCGTCCTCGCGGAAGAAGCAGTCGACCCGAGCCATCCCCTCGCAGTCGCTCGCGAGGAACGCGGCGACCGAAACCTCCTGGACGCGCGCGATCGCCTCTTCCGGAATCCGCGGCGGGATCACGAGCTCCATCCCGTCGTCGTCGTACTTCGACGCGAAGTCGTACCAGTCGGCCTTGAGCGGGACGATCTCGCCCGGGATCGAGGCGACCGGCTGCTCGTTGCCCAGCACGGAGCACTCGACCTCGACGCCGCGGACGTATTCCTCGAGGAGGACCTTCTCGTCGTGCTCGAAGGCCAGCGCTACCGCCGGCTCCAGCTCCTCCGGCGTGCGGGCGATCGAGATGCCGACGCTCGACCCGAGCCGGGCGGGCTTGACGACGACGGGGAAGCCGAAGGGACTCTCGACGCCGTTCCGGCTCCAGCGGCGGACGGTGACGCTCTGGGTCACGGGGATGCCCTTGTCGCGCATGACGGACTTGAAGAGATCCTTGTCCATGCAGAGAGCAGAGGCCGTGACGCCGCTCCCCACGTAGGCGACGCCCGCGAGCTCGAGAAGGCCCTGGACGGTCCCGTCCTCGCCGAAGGGGCCGTGGAGGACCGGGAAGACGACGTCGATCTCGCCGAAGGGCTCGATCGCGCCGTCCACGGGCACCGGCAGCGGGGCGTCTCCCGGGCCGAGCTCCTCGCGGCGAGCCTGCGGCAGCTGCCAGCGACCCTCCTTCGAGATCTCGATCGAGCGCACCTCGTATCGCTCGGGATCGAGCCCTTCGACGACCGAGCGCGCGGACGCGAGAGAGACCGCGTGCTCGCTCGAGCGCCCACCCATCAAGACCGCTACCCGGACCCTGCTCATAGGCCAACTTCCCTACGAACATCCTCCCGAGCGAAGCGACGGGGCAAACCAAGACCCGCGGAAAGTGCGAAGCATTTTTCACGGCTTTTCGCGGCTTTCATGCGGGCGGGGCCGGCGGCGGAGGCTCGGGCGGCGGGGCCGGCGGCGGCTGCTCGACGTAGTGGCCGACGAGGAGTGTCACCGTGCTCCCCTGCTGCGCCTGGACACCGGCCGAGGGGCTCTGGCCCTGGACGATCAGATCCTGAGTCGGGTCACTCGTGTCGACCGGCTGGATGACGACGGA
>JBGPNP010000331.1:0-3427 GCA_041487575.1 Gaiellaceae bacterium
CACGAGCGCCGCCCTGCGCCCGCCGGAAGCGGTCATCCTCGACCTCGTCCTTCCGGGGCAGAGCGGCATCGAGGTCTGCCAGGAGCTCCGCCGGTGGACGCAGATGCCGATCATCATCCTCTCGGCAGTCGGGGAGGAGCGCGAGAAGGTGGCCGCGCTCGACGCCGGCGCCGACGACTACGTGACGAAGCCCTTCGGCGTGGACGAGCTCCTCGCACGCCTGCGCGCCGCGCTCCGTCGCGCTGGGCCGGCCGGAGAGCCGGTGATCCACGTGGGGGAGCTCGCGATCGACCTGGAGAAGCGCGCGGTGTTCCGGAACGAGGAGCCCGTCCAGCTCACCCCGCACGAGTTCCGCATGCTTCGCCTCTTCGCGCAGAACGAGGGGAAGCTCCTGACGCACCGGACGATCCTGCGCGAGGTATGGGGGCCCGCGTACCAGACCGAGTCCCACTACCTGCACGTCTACATCTCGCAGCTCCGGCGCAAGATCGAGCCGGATCCGACGAGGCCGCGCTATCTCCTGACCGAGCCCGGCGCCGGTTACCGCCTCGTCGCGCCTCCGCCCGGTCGGTCTTGAGCCTTTCTTGAGGCGGGCGCCCCGTCTTCTGAGCTTCTCCTGACGGCGCGTGGCCTACGTTGAGGTCATGCTCGACGCCGCAGACCTGACCTCGCCCCGGAACCGCGAAGCGCTCGCACGCTCGCTCGACCGGCTCGTGGCGGAGGCGTACGGCGGCGAGCTGGCCACCGTCCCGATGGCAGGCGCAAAGGCGGTCGTCGCGCAGGCGCGGCTGCTATCGATCCTTGCGCTGCGCCTGCGCGAGCTCGAAGCTCCCGTGAGCCCGCGCGGCATCGCCCTCACGCAGGCTCTCATCGGGGACTGTGCTGGACCGCTCCGCGACCGGGCTCTCGACGCCGAGCTCGGGCCCGCGATCGCACGGGCTCTCCTCATGCTGGAAGAGAACGACTAGTGCGCCGGACCGTGCACTAGCCATGGCGGAGACAGAGCGGAGTCAACCCCCGCTCGAGACGGTGATCGCCGGGAACGGAGCGGCGGGGCTCTCCGAGCGTCTCGTAACCGTCAAGCGGACTCTCATCGGCCGTCCGCTCGCGACGGGCGAGATGGAGGAGAGGCTTCTTCCCAAGTTCCTCGCCCTTCCGATCTTCGCCTCCGATCCCCTCTCCTCGGTCGCCTACGCCACCGAGGCAGCCCTCTTCGTCCTCGTGGCGGCCTCGCTCGCCGGCCGCCATTACGTCTTCCCGATCTCGATCGCGATCGCAGCGTTTCTCACGATCGTCGTCCTCTCGTACACGCAGACGGTCAGGGCGTATTCGACGAGCGGCGGCGCCTACGTCGTCGCCAAGGACAACCTCGGCACCCTGCCGGCTCTCGTTGCCGCGGCCGCGCTCCTCACCGACTACGTGCTGACGGTCGCCGTCTCGGTCGCGGCGGGGATCGTCGCCGTCACCTCGGCCGCGCCGGGACTCTACGGGCTCCGCGTCGAGCTCTCGCTCGCCTGCGTCGGTCTGATCATGCTCGTGAACCTTCGCGGCGTGCGCGAGGCGGGCATGCTCTTCGCCCTCCCGACGTACGGGTTCGTCGCCGCGCTCTACGCGATGATCGGAGCCGGGCTCGTGAAGTGCGCGACCGGCGCGTGCCCCGAGGCCGCCATCCCGCACCCGGTCACGGTCGGTGCCGGTACCGTCGGCCTCTTCGTCCTGCTGCGCGCGTTCGCATCGGGCTCGACGGCGCTCACCGGGGTCGAGGCGATCTCGAACGGCGTCAGCGCCTTCCGCCATCCGCAGTCGAAGAACGCCGCCCGCACCATGCTCGTGATGGGGGCCATGGCTGTCAGCCTCTTCCTCGGCGTCTCCTACCTCGCGGTCAAGGTGGACGCTCGCCCGAGCCAGACGGCCTCCGTTCTCTCCGAGATCGCGCGCGCCGTCTTCCCCGCCTCCTCCGGGGGCAGCTTCATGTACTTCGCCGTGCAGGGGTTCACCTTCGCCATCCTCATCCTGGCAGCCAACACCTCCTACCAGGGCTTCCCCCGCCTCGCCGCGATCATGGCACGGGACGGCTTCTTCCCGCGGCAGTTCTCGAACCTCGGCGACCGGCTCGTCCTCTCGAACGGGATGTTCGTCCTCACGGCGCTGGCCGGGTTCCTGATCTGGGTCTACCACGCCAACGTCGACTCCCTCATCCACCTCTACGTGCTCGGGGTCTTCACCTCTTTCACGCTCTCGCAGGCCGGGATGGTTCGCTACTGGTTCCGCACGAGGGCGGCCCACTGGCGCAGAAGCGCCGTCATCAACGGGGTGGGAGCGGCGACGACCGGCCTTGTGACTGCGATCGTCGTCTGGACGAAGTTCGGTCAGGGCGCCTGGATGGTGATCGCGGCGATTCCCGTGATGGTGCTGCTCTTCGCCGCCATCCATCGCCACTACCGGATGATCGCCCGCCGCCTTCGGGCCGGTGCCGACGCCGTCCTCGCGCAGCCGATCCTGAGGAACACGGTCGTCCTCTACCTCGAGCGCTTCGACGCGGCAGCGGTCGAGGCGACCTGGTACGCACGTGCGATCTCGGGCGGCGACTTCCACGCGATCCACGTCCCCCGTGAGGGCAGTGATCCCCACGTGCGCCTCCACTTCTCCGCGCAGTTTCAGGGCAATCCGCGGCTCGAGGTTCTCACAGCTCAGGACGGTCCGGTCGGCACCGTCCTCGAGTACCTCTGGGCGCTTCCGCACGGCGAGGCGAACTTCGTCACCGTCGTCATCCCGGAGCTCTTGGGGAAGCGGTCGCTCCCGGCCGCCCTGCTCCGGCGCACCACCTTCTTCCTCAAGATGCGCCTGCTCTACGAGTCCGGGGTGGCCATCACCAGCGTGCCGCGGCTCGCCCAGCCCTCGGACGCCCCCTTCGTCCCCAAGCGGGCAGTCGGGGTCGTCCCGATCTCCGGGGTCCACGCCGCCTCGCTCCGGGCGGTCGCATACGCCCAGACCCTCGGGCTCACCGACACGAAGGCCGTCTTCTTCGCCTTCGACGACGCGGAGGCGGAGAAGATCGAGCAGGAATGGGAGCGGCGGAAGATCGAGCTCCCGCTCGAGATCCGAGAGGCCCCGTTCCGGGACTTGAGCGGGCCGCTTCTCTCCTACCTGCGCGCAATCACGGCCGATCCCGAGGCGGTCGCCGTCGTCGTCATGCCCGAGCTCGTGGTCCGAGGGTGGACCCCCCGGCTCCTCCACAACCAGCGTGCTCTCTACATCAAGCGCCTGCTCCTCTTCGAGCCGCGCGTGATCCTCTCGAGCGTTCCGTATCAGCTTCTCTAGGGGCTGGCACAGGCGGCTACTCCGTCTTGGGAGGAGCGATATAGACGTGCGCGGCGAGCGGCGCGAAGTCGTCCGAGAAAGTGTCTCCGTCCGGCTGCACGGTTCG
>JBGPNP010000332.1:0-3409 GCA_041487575.1 Gaiellaceae bacterium
ATCCCAGCCCGCGGCTATCCTTGCCCGGCCGCCCCCGTCGACTAGCGGCCCAGGTCACGGCCCTTTCAAGGCCGTAGCGCGGGTTCGAATCCCGCCGGGGGCACACCCGGGCGGTTAGCTCAGCCGGGAGAGCGCCTGCCTTACAAGCAGGAGGTCGCTGGTTCGATCCCAGCACCGCCCATCATCGCTCCCCGAATCTGTCGCCGAACGCCGGAGTCGTGTCGCTTGACGATCGGCTGGAGGAGGCGGATGATGGCCGCGACCGTGCGACGATTGTTACTTGTTCTGGCTCTTGCCGTACTCGCCTCGGTTCCGGCAGCGTGGGCCGACACCGTCACTATCCCGAGCACGGCCGGCCTGCCCTGGAGCGATCCGAATCACAAGGGACCGCTCGAGCTCCTCGCGAGCCAGATCGCCTCCACCATCGCCGGCCGGGCGGTCTCATTGCACTGTGAGGGCGAGAACGACTGGAACACGCTCGTCACTCAGCGCAGCCTCCCCAGTACCCAGCTCGCCTACATCGAGGCTTTCTACAACCCGGCGACCAACACGTTCTGGAGCGGCGCGGACACCGGTGAGTTCTCTCCGACGGAGTGCGGGAACCTCCAGGACTTCGCGCTCGCGGCTTCGAAGCCGACGAGGTGCGAGGCGCAGGAGCAGAAGCTCGTCTACCGGACGGTGCGCCGCAAGGTTTCCGTCCCGATCAGGCGGAAGGGACGCATCGTCGGCCATCGGACGGTCTGGCGAACGCGGAAGGTACCCAAGTACGTCACCGTCCAGGGCCCGCCCATACCTTGCTACAAGGGCGCCCAGATGTTCGCCGCCGACATGCCCTCGAGCTACTGGGATGCGTACGCGCTGTACGCCGTCGCGATTCACGTGCTCGCCGCCGAGTCGATCGTCTTCAAGCAGGTCACGGGCGGTGCGCCCGTCCTGTCGGGCGCGGTGGCGAACGCGCAAGCCGAATGCGCCGGGATGCAGTGGATGCCCTACGTCGCCGAGCAGCTGGGCGACGCCCCGGACGACGCGCAGGCGATCGCTGTGTACTACCTGGACTACATCTACCCCTACCGGCCCGCGGAATCTCAGTCGCCGGATTGCGTTCCCGGCGGCGCGCTCGACGTCAGGCCGGCCGGCACGACGGCCTGGCCGTAGAAGGCTGACCGCGACCTCCGGTCGAGGCCGGGGCGGCTGGAAATGGCCGGATTCTGCCCGTAGCCTCTCGCGACATGCGGGCGACCTGTACGACCACTCGGGTAAGCACCGGGCCTTCGGGCCCTTCGCCTACAGCGGCTAGCGTCGGCGCGGTCGTCCCGGCGAGCGGGCGCTACGCCGTCCAGGGCGTCCAGATGCGCCTCGGGCTCGAGCTCTGGGCCGCACGGGCGGGCGCCAGGCTCGTGCTCGCGGACGACCGCTCCGAGCCGGGACGGGCCGCGCGGCTCCACGAGGAGCTACGCGCGCGCTGCTGCTTCGTCCTCGGCCCGTACGGGAGCGATTCGACGCGGGCGGTGGCGCTCGCCTCTGCGGGCCGAGTCGTCTGGAACCACGGCGCCGCCGCGGACGACGTCCAGCGGCTGCCCGGCGTGGTCTCCATACCCTCGCCGGCGAGCGGGTACCTCGCGGCCGTCGCCCGGACGCTGCCGCCCGACTGCCGCATCGCCGTCGTCGCCGCCCCAGGGCCGTTCGCCCGGTTCGCCGTCGAGGGCCTCGGGCCCGGGGTCGCCGGGCGCTTCTCATTCGCAGACGACCCCGCGGTGGTCGCCGCCGCCCGACCAGACGCCGTTCTAGCCTGCGGACCGCTCGAGCGTGAAGTCGCGCTCTTCCGCGCGCTGCGCCCGCTGCTTCCTGTGGCCGTGCTCGGCGGCGTCTCGCCCGGGCTCGCAGCCTTCCCGGCGGCACTCGGCGACAACCCGGAGGGCTTCCTCGCTCCCGTCCAGTGGCACCCCGATATCGGCGCCGAGCCGGAGCTCGGGCCGCGCTCGGCGGAGGCGGTCGCCGCCGCGCCCGGTCCCCTGGACTACGTCGCGGCCCAGGCCTACGCCGCGGCGCTCGTAGCCGAGCACTGCCTCGAGCTCTCCCCCGGCGACCCGCTCACCGCAGCCCGGACGCTGCGGACGACCACCTTCTTCGGCGCCTTCGAGCTCGCTCCCGACGGCCTCCAGCGCGGCCACCGCCTCGCGGTCGTGCGCTGGCGGGGCGGCCGGCAGGAGCTCCTCAGAGCTTCTTGCCCGGGTTGAGGAGCCCCTTCGGATCGAAGGCGTCCTTGATCGCGCGCTGGAGCGCGGCGACGCGCGGCGACCAGCCGGCGTGGCCGCGTTTCAGGAGGCCGAGCCCGTGCTCGCCGGAGACGGTCCCGCCGAGGGTGAGCGCGAGCTCCATGAGCTCCTCCGCGGCGCGCTCGGCGCGCCCGAGCTCGTCCGGGTCCTCGAGCGAGATCAGGTAGTTCGTGTGCAGGTTGCCGTCGCCCGCGTGCCCCCAGCTCGTGGTAGGGAGACTGTGCCGGCGGCCGATCGCGAGGCTCTCCTCGATCGCCTCGGCGAGCCGGTCGAGCGGGACGGCGATGTCCTCGCCGATCTTCCCGCCTCGCTGGGCGATGATCGCGAAGACGAGGCCGTGGCGCCAGCGCCAGAGCTCGGCGGGGCGCGGCGCCTCCGCCGCGAGGGCTCCCTCCGAGAGAACGGTCAGGAGCTCGTCGCGGAGTCGCGCCGCCTCGTCCTGCGAGCCGTCTGCCTCGGCGATGACCATGAAGCCCGCGCCGGCAGGGATGCCGCCCGGGTACGAGGCGCCCGCCGCGGCGAGCGCGCCCGCGTCGAGGTACTCGAGTGCGGCGGCTTCGAGGCCGCTCCCGACGACCCGGAGGATCGCGTCGCAGCCGGTCCGCGTGTCCGCGTAGAAGCCGACGACCGGGTGGGCGGCCTCCGGCGCAGGCAGGAGGCGGAGCCAGGCCGCCGTGACGATCCCCAGCGTACCCTCCGAGCCGACGAGAAGGCTCTTCAGGTCGTAGGAAGCGACGTCCTTGCGGAGCGGGCCGCCCGTGCGCACGAGCTCGCCGGGCGGGATCGCCGCCTCGAGGCCGGTGACCCACTTGCCGGTGACGCCGTACTTGAAGGCGTGCGGCCCGCCGGCGTTCGTCGCGATGTTGCCGCCGATCTGCGACTGCTCGGCGCCGCCCGGGTCGGGCGGGAACATGAGGCCGCTCTCGCGCGCGAGCCGGTGCACCTCGCCGGTCGGCACGCCGGCCTCGACCTCCATGCGCCAGAGCAACGGGTCGAAGGAGCGAAGGCGCGTCAGGCGCTCGAGGCTCAGAACGACGCCGCCGAAGGGCACGGCGCCGCCGGCGTAGCCGGTCCCGCCCCCGCGGGGCGTGATCGGGACGTCGCGCTCGTAGCACCAGGCGAGCACCCCGGTG
>JBGPNP010000333.1:0-3403 GCA_041487575.1 Gaiellaceae bacterium
GCTCGGCGCGCGCACCCGCTTTCTCCTCGGCCTCTGCTTCTGCGAGCACTGCCTCGCCTTCGCGCGGTCGCGGGGAGTCGACGCAGACGCCGTCCTCGCATACGCACGGGCCGAGCTCGAACGCGTCTTCGACACGGGTGAGGACGCGGCTCCGGAGGAGCTGACGCTCGAGGAGGCGCTGAGCCTCGCCGGAAGCGAGATGGCCGGCTACCTCGGAGCGCGCGGCGAGGCCGTGACGTCGCTCGCCGCGGAGGCGGCAGAGGCCGCCGCCGGCGGGGGAGCCCGCTTCGCCTTCATGGACGCGTCGGGGGCGATCAAGGGCTACGCGACCGGCCGGCCGGTGGGAGACGCGGCCCCGTCGATCGCATGGCGGCTCGGCGTCGACCTGGCCGGGCTGGCCCATGTTTCGAGCGGCCTCGAGGCGATCGCCTACGCGGCCGACCCGGACCGCGTGCGCCTCGACCTCGAGGCGTACAGGAGTCTCATCCCGGCTGGCCGAACGCTCGCGGCTGCACTCCGCCCGATGCTGCCCGACTGCGACTCGACGGAGAATCTCGCGGCGAAGCTCAGCCTGGCGCGCGAGCTCGGCCTCGAGCGAGTCGACTTCTACCACTACGGCCTCGCGCCTCTGCGTGCGCTCGACCGGATCCGGGACGCCCTCGAGGGCGCCTAGGCAGCCCGTCGGAGCGCACGGCCGGGGAGATCGCCCGTGTGGCGCCCGTCGTCGACGACGAGCCGCCCGTTGACGAGCACGTACGGGATCCCCACCGGCAGCTGCCGCGGCTCCTCGTAGGTCGCCGTGTCGCGCACCGTCTCGGGGTCGAAGCAGACGACGTCCGCGGCCATCCCGGGGCGGATGAGCCCGCGGTCGAGGAAGCCGAGGCGTTGCGCCGGCAGCGACGTCATCTTCCTGATCGCCTGCTCGAGCGTGAGCACGCCGAGCTCCCTGACGTAGACGGCGAGGTAGCGCGGGAAGGTCCCCCATGAGCGCGGATGGGGCCGGTCGCCGACGAGGATGCCGTCGCTTCCTGCGGTATGCGCCGGGTGCGTCATGATCGTGCGGACGTTCTCCTCGTTCCCGATGTGGGCGATGGAGGCGGCGCCCAGCTCCTCATCGGCGAGGAGCTCGCAGTAGAAGTCGACGGGTCGCCGGCCGGCTTCTGCGGCGGCGTCTGCCACGCTCCTGCCGACCCAGCGGCGGTTCCCTTCCTTGCGGACGCCGCTCACGACGATCGCAGCCCAGTCCACGGGCACGTCGTGGAAGCCGTCGGACCCCTCCACCTCGAGCTCGAGCCGCAGCCGCTCGCGTAGCTCGGGGTCGCGCAGCCTCGCGATCGTCTGGGCCGGCCCGCCCGCGTGCATCCAGCCGGGGAGGAAGGCATGGAGGTAGGTGGCGCCCGCGAGGTAAGGGTAGGTGTCCATCGTCACGTCGACGCCCTCGGCTCGCGCACGGTCGATCATCGCCAGCAGCTCGGGGCCCTTGCCCTTGTTCACGGCAAAGCCGAGGTGGGCGTGCGCGAGGTGGAGCGGGACGCCTGCGCGTCTCGCGATCTCGATGCAGTCCCCGTAGGCCTCGAGCGCCCTCATGCCGTAGTTGCGATGGTGCGGGCAGTAGTAGCCGCCGGTCCCGCGCATGACGGAGCAGAGGGCGACGAGCTCGTCGTCATCCCCGTACATGCCGGGGGCGTACGTCAGCCCGGTCGAGAGCCCGACCGCACCCTCCTCGAGCGCCTGCGCGAGCAGCCTCTGCATCTCGGCCAGCTCGGGCTCGGTCGGCGGCCGGTCGTCGAGCCCCATGGCAACCATGCGGATCGTCCCGTGCGGCGCGAGGTAGGCGACGTTGACGGCGACGCCCTGGTCGAAGCGGTCGAGGTACTCGCCGACCGTGCGCCAACTCCAGTCGAAGCCGGGAGGGTCGTCGTTCCAGCCCGCGAGCTGGACGCGCAGCAGCGCGAGCACCTCGTCGGTCACGGGCGCGTAGGAGAGACCGTCCTGGCCGATGACGTCGAGCGTCACCCCCTGATGGACCTTCGCCTCGTGCGCCGGGTTGACGAGGAGCTGGAGGTCGGAGTGCGTGTGCATGTCGATGAAGCCGGGGCAGACGACGAGCGAGCCGGCGTCGATCGTCCGCGCCGCCGTCTCGGCGACCCTGCCGACGGCGACGATCCGTCCGTCCCGGATCCCGACGTCGGCCTCGAACCACGGGTTGCCCGAGCCGTCGATGACGCGGCCGCCCTGGAGCAGAAAGTCAAGCATCCACTAGATCTCGTGCTCGCGGGACTCGACGAGGAGCTCGCGCGCCATCACGTCGTTCCCGGCGAGGAGGCCGCCGTCCACCCGCAGGACGGTACCGGTGATCCACGACGCCTCGTCGGACGCGAGGAAGAGCGCGGCGCTCGCAACGTCCTCCGGCGTGCCGACCCGGCCCAGCGGGTACCACTTGACGAGCCGCTCGAGGATGTCGGGCTCCTTCTCGATTCGCTCGTTCCAGGCCAGGGTCGCGATCGACCCGGGGGCGACGGCGTTGCAGCGGACGCCGTAGCGTCCGTAGCGGACGGCGATCGACTGCGTCAGGTTGATCATGGCCGCCTTGCCGGCCGAGTAGGCCTCATTTCCGACGTAGGCGAGGCCGTTCACGGACGCAATGTTGACGATGACGCCGGTTCGGCGCTCGATCATGCCCTCGAGCACGCGCTTCGAGCAGAGGAAGGCGCTCGTGACGACACCGCGCAGGTCGCGCTCCCATGTCGCCTCCTCCATGAGGACGATGTTGTCGCCCTCACACGAGTGGGCGTTGTTGACGAGGACGCTGACCGGACCGAACGCGTCTTCGGCCGCCCGGACGATCGCGTCCACGTCCACGGCGAGTGTGACGTCGGCGCGAAGCGCGAGGGCCCGGCCGCCGTCGCCCCCGATCTCCGTCGCCACCTCCTCGGCCTTGTCCTCGAGGAGGTCGGCGATCACGACGCGGCCTCCCTCGGCGGCGAACCGCTTTGCCATTACGCGCCCGATGCCCGAGCCTCCCCCGGTGACGACGACGGTTCGGTCGCTGAAGCGCATGCCCCGGATCTTAGTGGTCTCCACCGTAGGTACGGTCACGATTGGCCGCGCGAAAACCAAGCAGCCCAAGGACGCAGGGAGGCCCCATACCAAGCCGGTATGGGGCCGACCGAGGACGCCGGGATGCGCGGTTTGCAGCCGGCCAGGCGGGCCGGATTTGCGGTGGCGACCACTAGACTAGGCGCGTGTTCGAGCCGCTTCCGCCCGTTCCCGACCACCCTGCGCTCGAGCGGGAGATCCTCGGCTGGTGGGAGGAGCGGGCGATCTTCGACCAGCTCCGCGAGCGGAACCGCGGCGGCCCGAAGTGGGGCTTCGTGGACGGCCCGATCACGGCCAACAATCC
>JBGPNP010000334.1:0-3391 GCA_041487575.1 Gaiellaceae bacterium
ACCCGGACGCGCCAAACGATGTCGCGCCTTCTGCCTACAACGCGCCGGAGCCCGCCCCCGGGCTCCCGCAGAGCCCGCTCGCCCCGCCGGCTCGGCCGGCGGGCTTCGCCTGGATCTAGTCCGAAGTTCCCTCACCAATTCGGCTCTCGGTAGGCGCTGAGTCCGCTTGCCTGGCGGGTTTTGCAGTTCGGGGGTTGTCTGGTCGTAGTCATCAAAGGTCGGGCTGTCCGTCCGAGACGCATGGGATACTCGGGCTATGGCACGACGAGGAGGAGCAATCCACGTCGTCACCAACCGCCGGGTGGGGCGGACGGGTACGGAGTACGTGACCCACCTCCTGCGCCGCACCTACCGCGAGGGCGGCAAGGTCAGAAACGAGACCGTTGGCAATATCTCGCACCTTCCGGCCGAGCTCGTCGAGCTCGTCCGTCGCTCACTCCGCGGCGAGCGCTTCCTCTCCGTCGGTGAGTCCTTCCAGGTCGAGGCGAGCTTGCCGCACGGCCACGTCGAGGCGGCGCTCGAGATGGCCAGGCGGCTCGAGCTCGCCCGCCTGCTCGATCGCTCCCCCTCGCGCGAGCGCTCCCTCTGCCTCGCCATGCTCGTCGCGCGCGTCCTCCACCCGGCATCCAAGCTCGCCACCGCCCGCGCGCTCCCGGACTCGACGCTCGCTGCCGAGCTTCGGGTCGAGCGGGTAGACGAGGACGACCTCTATCGAGCGCTCGACTGGCTCTCCGAGCGGCAGGATGCGATCGAGCGCCGCCTTGCCCGCCGCCACCTGGGTGCGGGCGAGCACGCCCTCTACGATGTCTCCTCCACCTACTTCGAGGGCAGGACGTGTCCTCTGGCGGAGCTCGGCTACTCGCGCGACGGCAAGCGGGGCACGCCCCAGCTCGTCTACGGCCTGCTCTGCGACCGGCGCGGGCGGCCGCTCTCGGCCGAGCTCTTCCCCGGCGGCCTCCACGACGACCAGACGCTCCCCGAGCGCCTCGCAGCCTTGCACGAGCGCTTCGGCCTTGCCCGGCTCGTCCTCGTCGTCGACCGGGGCATGGTCACCGAGGCCAACCTCGAGGCGATGCGGGAGCGCGGCTTTGCCTTCATCACCGCCCTCAAGGCCCCGCAGGTCAAGCGGCTCGTCAAACAGGGCGAGCTCCAGCTCTCCCTCTTCGACGAGCTCTCCCTGGCCGAGATCGAAAGCGTCGACTACCCCGGCGAGCGCCTGGTCGTCTGCCGCAACCCGCTCGTCGGCGCCGAGCGCGCCCGCAAGCGGCAGGCCCTGCTCGCAGCGACGGAGGCCGAGCTTTCGACCATCCAGCGACGTGTGGAGCAAGGGACGCTCGAGGGCGCCGCAAAGATCGGGCTTGCCGTGGGAGCGGTTTGGAACCGCTACCGGGTGAAGAAGCACTTCCGGGTCGAGATCGCCGACGATGCGCTTCGCGTTGAGCGCAAGGAGGCAGAGATCGCCGCCGAAGCCGCGCTCGATGGGATCTACATCCTGCGCACCTCGCTGCCTCAGAAGGAGCTCTCCGCGCCCGACGTCGTGCGCTCCTACAAGCAGCTCGCCCAGGTCGAGCGCGCCCACCGCACGCTCAAAGGGCCCGACCTCGAGCTGCGCCCGATCCACCACCGCCTCGAAGGGCGGGTACGGGCGCACGTCTTCCTCTGCATGCTCGCCTACTACCTCGAGTGGCACCTGCGCTACAGCTGGCGCGAGCTCCTCTTCGCCGACGAGCACCCGCCCTTTGCCGAGGACCCCGTCCAGCCGAGCAGGCGCTCGCCGGCTGCCGGGCACAAGGCCCGTCGCAAGCGCACGGCCTCGGGCGAGCGCTGCCACTCCTGGCCGACGCTCCTGCGCCACCTCTCACTGCGCTGCCGCAACACCGTCCGCCTCGCGGGCACGAACGCCGCCTTCGAGAAGCTCACCGAGCCCACGCCGATCCAGGCGCGAGCGCTCGAGCTCGTCCAGAGCGTCGAGCTCCCGCCGTAGTCACGAGCGAGACACGCTCATCGGTGCCCACCCTCAGCAGCCAAGCCAAATTGGCTACCCGCCCAAGGGGAACTTCGGACTAAAGGACGCGCCGGAAGCTCGGCCGCTCGCCCTCGGCGTCGGCGTCAGCGGGCGCTCGATCGGCCGAGCGCTCGATCAACTCGTTCACCCTGCCCTGCATCGCCACCAGCTCCTGGACCTCGGCGACGCTGAGGCCGAGCTCGTCGAGGAGCCGATCGGTCAGGGAGAGCCAGTCAGCCATGAGTGCGCGCGCGGCAGCCGGCTTCGCGTCCCACTCCCCCTCGGGGCTGCCGCGGGCCGGAGGCTCTTCGCGGTTGTCCATCAGACGACGGCGCGTATATGCGGAGCCGGCGGGCGCCCGGCGTCGCCGGTCCCCGGCCCCAGCTCGCGCAGTGGCTGCGCCTGGAGGAGATCGCGCGCCTGAAGGGCGCAGTCCACCCGGTCGAACGACCCAGGGAGGCCGGAGACGACGACCTGGTACTCGAGGGGGTCGAACTCCTTGCCGCACACCTCGCAACGCGAGAGGGCGACGAGACTCGTGCCCTGGTCCGAATCTGTGCGCGCAGCCGCGATCACAGCAGGATGAGGACGACGGTGAGCAAGCCGAGCGCGACCGCCAGACCCGCGAGGGACGCATACCGGATGAGGGGAAGGTCGGGCGCATCGGCGACGCGGACGACGACGAGCGCATCGCCGAGCTCCCCGCCGATCCGGTCCGCGTCCCCCGCGCCCGAGATGCGGACGCTGTCGCCGTCAGAGGTCCCTGGTGCCACCCGGACCCGCACCGTGCGCTGAACCGGTCGCGATCCTGTCCCCACGCAAACGGCGCATGGATCTGTGCTGGTCCAGGAGGCCGCTCCAAGCCCTCCGCACGCATCGCACGCCCGGCGGGTCGTGACCTGCAGGTTCCGCATCGCGCCGCGCCGCGCCGTGAGCGCGTCGACGGTCAGCTCGACCTGGACGTCGCTCGGCCGGCGGCGGCGCTGCATGGAGCGTGACTCCCTCGAGGACGGATAGAAGGCGGCAGCGCTGCCGAGCCGGCTTGCCGCTCCGGGCGACCGACGCTCACCGTGACCTCCTCTCCCGCGGCTCAGGTGGTCGTAGAGGGTCCGCGAGCGGGGCCTCGACAGCACCTCGTAGGCCGTCGCGACCTCCCGAAACCTCTCCTCGGCGTTCGGCTCACTGCAGACGTCGGGGTGGAACCGCCTCGCAAGCGCGTGGAACGCCTTCTTGATCGCCTCGTCGTCGGCGGTGCGAGGGACGCCGAGAACCTCGTAGTAGTCCTGTCTCGTCCGTCCCATCAGGCCGTTCCGAGCTTACAGAAGGGGTCGGAGCACCCCGTCACGAGCTCAGGCTGATGAAAGCCAGGATCGTGACCGACGCGGC
>JBGPNP010000335.1:0-3388 GCA_041487575.1 Gaiellaceae bacterium
GTCGCCATCGTGAAGTCCTCCGTCTCGACCATGGGGAGCTCGTCCCACGTCACGGGCGCCGACACGGTTGCGTCGCGACGCGCGCGCACCGAGTAGGCCGAAGCGATCGTCCGATCGCGTGCGTTCTGGTTGTAGTCGATGAAGACCTTCGCGCCGCGCTGCTCCTTCCACCACGCCGTCGTGACGAGGCCCGGCAGGCGGCGCTCGACCTCCCGAGCGAAGGCGAGGGCGCAGCGGCGCACCTCCGGGAACGTCCAGAGCGGCTCGATCCGGCAGGCGACGTGGATGCCGCGGTTCCCGGACGTCTTCGGCCAGCCGACGTAGCCGATCTCCGCGAGGATCTCCCGGACGGCGGCCGCGACACGCTTCGCCTCCGAGAACGTCGTTCCGGGCTGCGGGTCGACGTCGATGCGGAGCTCGTCCGGGTGCTCGACATCCCGCCGGCGGGAGGGCCACGGGTGGAAGTCGATCGTCCCGAGATTGGCCGCCCACGCGACCTGGGCCACCTCGGTGACGCAGAGCTCGTCCGCATGCCGGCCCGAGGGGAACGTGACCCGCGAGGTCTCGATCCAGTCAGGCCGGTGGACCGGCACGCGCTTCTGGTAGATCGGCTCGCCCTCGGCGCCGTCGGGATGACGCTTGAGCTGCGTGGGTCGCTCGTAGAGCGCCAGGACGATCCCCTCGCCGACCGCGAGGTAGTAGCGCACGAGATCGAGCTTCGTCTCGCCCCGCGCGCGGAAGAACACCTTCTCGGGGTTCGTCACGCGGACGACCCGCTCCCCGATCTCGAGCTCGACGAAGGGCGCCGCCATCTCCGGAAACGCTACAGGCGGACATCGCCCTACAATGAGAGCCGTGGAGGAAGCGGTTCGCACGACGCGCCTAACGCTCGAGCCCCTCGATGACCACGTCGTCGTCGAGACGGTGGACGAGGAGGTCGAGACGAGGACCGGCCTGATCATCCCGGCGAGCGCCGAGGCTCATGCGCGCTCCGGCATCGTGATCGCGGTCGGCCCGGAAGCTGCCGGCGTCGAGCCGGGCGACAAGGTGCTCTTCCCCAAGGACGCAGGCTTCGACGTCCGCCTCGCCGGTGTGTCGGCGAAGATCATGAGGCGCAGCCAGCTCATCGCGCGCGTCCACGACTAATCCCCCTTCGTGGGGGCGCGTCGGCGCCGGCTCTGGCGGATCATCCGACGTGCCGGCTCCCCTCACTCGCAATACCCCCCGGCGACTGGCGAACGCCCGTTTCGGTCCTTGCGGCTCCCACCACTCCCGAGACGGGCTTCGTCATGTCTGGGGCCGGGACCGGGCTTCCACCGCGGAGGAACCCTGGCTCCCCCACGAGCCCCCTCCTCAACCGTTGTTACCATCCGACGGCACGGAGAAGTGGCCGAGTGGCTGAAGGCGGCGCCCTGCTAAGGCGTTAAGGGGCTGGATGGCTCCTTCGAGGGTTCGAATCCCTCCTTCTCCGCTGGAGGGGTGGCAGAGCGGTCGAATGCGGCGGTCTCGAAAACCGTTTGGGGCAGTTTTGTCCCACGAGGGTTCGAATCCCTCCCCCTCCGCCTCACCAGAGTAGAACCGGATGGTTGAGGGGCTTTTACGGACTCTGATAGGGCCGGCTGCGTTCTCCGCTCGAATCCGCCGTGATCCGCCCTGATGCGCGGATCACTGTCGCAGAACGCGCTGCGAGCAGTTCCTGCTTCGACTCGAGGCGATCGAGAACACACCACCCGAGTCTTGGACCTCGTCCGCGACGCGCCGCTCACGCATCGCCGCGTCTACGGCGAGCACGCTCCGGGAACGCTTCGAGTACTTCACTCAGGTCGTGGTAGAAGCGCATCGCCTCGCCCAGGTTGGTGACGTGCTCCGAACACCCTCGGGCCCTGGCCGAGCGGGCTGACCTTCACCCCGTGCGGCCGAGCGTGCCGTGCTCCATGTCCGAACCGTAGCCGTCCGGGTTCGGCAGGAAACGCATCAGCGCTCCTCGAGTCGAAGCGCGGCCGAATTGATGCAGTAGCGCAGTCCCGTCGGCGCCGGCCCATCCGGGAAGACGTGGCCGAGGTGTCCCCCGCAGCGAGCGCACATCACCTCGGTGCGGACCATGCCGTGGGTTACATCAGTCTCTTCCTCGACCGTATCCTCGCGCGCCGGCGCGGAGAACGCCGGCCAGCCACAACCGGAATCGTACTTGCTCTCTGAAACGAAAAGCTCGGCGCCGCAGCCGGCACATCGGTAGACGCCGGGCTCGAAGACGTGGTCATACTCGCCGGTGAACGGCGCTTCGGTCCCTTTCTGGCGCAGGACCCGGTACTGCTCGTCCGCCAACTCCCGGCGCCACTCCGCTTCGCTCTTCTCGACCTTCGCCATCACGACTCCTTGTGACCGCACAGGCTGACGAGGAAAGCGATCTCCTCGGGGGCCCTGCGAGCCATCGCCACCATCTTTCTCGACGGAACGGATGGCGTCCACTTCGGGGAAGCAACTCGGGCCCGACACTCGGATCCCGTGAACATCCGGACCGTATACCAGTCTACGTTTCCCCTCCGCCAATCGGCCGAGGCCTCAGACCACGACCACCATCCCGTCGAGGTTGTGGGAGTGCGATGCCGCGGCGCCAGGTAGTCGCGCGCCGGCGGCACCGTCCGTGCCCGTGCCGACAGTGGCGAAGACCGAAGCGGCGGCCGTGCCGAGAGTGACGTCACCGGTACGATCGAGACGGAATGCCATGAGCTTCGGGCCGAACGGTGAGATCCGCGGCTCGACCACGATCGTCGAGCTCCTGCGCCGCTACCCGGGCGGTGAGGCGGCGCGGCTGATGTCGAAGCTCCACTGGCCCTGCGCCCACTGCGGGGGGGCCTTCCACGAGCCACTGACGATGGCGGCGAAACGGCACGCGAACGATCCGCGCGCCGTCCTGGAGGCGTTCCGAGCGCTCGACCTCGGCGGGCCGGCGAGCGAGCAGGTCGAGCGGGCCGCCCGGAAGGTTCCGTAGTGCGCCGTCCGGCGAGCTAGAGCGGGCGCCAGCGGCCCGGGGCGCGCTCCGTCGCGCGCCCTTCGACGGCCAGACGCTCGAGATGCGAGATGGCTTCGACCAGGGCGAAGCGCCGCTCGTGGAAGCCCAGCCCGTCGCCCCAGACGTGCGAGCCGACCTCATAGGCCGTCTCGGCGCCGAGCCGGAGCGCCGCGAGGTGGACGTCGAGACGGACGGCGTGGTGCGCCGCGATCTCGGCAGCCCGCGCGGCCGGGTCCTCGATCAGACGCTTGTGGCCGGGATACACCCGGACCGGGTCGAGCTCCTGGATACGCTCGAGGGTGGCGAGGTAGCGCCCGAGCGGGTCCGGCTCGGTGTCTTGCCAGCGGCCGACGTTCGGCGTGATGTCGTGGAGGA
>JBGPNP010000336.1:0-3373 GCA_041487575.1 Gaiellaceae bacterium
CAAGGTCGTGAAGAACGTCGCCGGCTACGACCTCGGCAAGCTCTTCTGTGGCTCGAAGGGGCGCCTCGGGCTGATCGTGCGCGCGAGCTTCCGCCTGCACCCGCGGCCGCCGGCCGCGCGCACGCTCGTCGTCGACGTGGACGACCCGGAGGAGGCGCAGCGCCTCGCCCGAGCCCTGCTCCACGCGCAGCTCGTGCCGAGCGCCGTCGACCTCCTCTGGCCTGGGCGCCTCGCCCTCCTCTTCGAGGGCGCGGAGCGGGCGGTCGAGGAGCAGCTCGCGCTGGCACAGGACCTCACCGGCGGGCGTCAGGGAAGCCCGAGGGTCTGGGCCGAGAGCGCCGACCGCCAGCAGGCGGCGCCCGCGCGGCGAGCCTTCGGCGGGGGAGAGCTCGCGGCGCGCCTCCGCGAGGCAGGCGCGTGCGTCGTCCATCTGGGGGCGACGTGCTTCCTCTTCGGCCCGGTCGCGGCGCTGCGCTGGACGCCGCTGGCCGAGCGGCTCCGGGCCGAGCTCGACCCTGCCGGGACGCTCGCATGACGATCGACCGCGAGCTCGTCGCGGACTGCGTCCACTGCGGCTTCTGTCTGCCCACGTGCCCGACCTGGAACCTCTGGCACGAGGAGATGGACTCGCCGCGCGGGCGGATCTACCTGATGCAGGGCCTCGCCGACGGGACGATGCGACTGAACGCGACCGTCGTCGAGCACTTCGACCGCTGCCTCGGCTGCATGGCCTGCGTGACTTCGTGCCCCTCGGGCGTCCAGTACGACCGTCTGATCGAGCAGACGCGGGCGACGATCGAGCGCGGGTATCTCCGTCACGGCGGCGACCGGGCCTTGCGGCGGCTCATCTTCGCCGTCCTCCCGCATCCGAGGCGCATGCGAGCGGCGCTCGCGCTCGCGCCGCTCGGACGCATCCTCCCGGCCCCGGGCCCGCTGGGGACGCTCGTCGCGCTCGCGCCTCCCTGGCGCCCGACGCGTGCCCGCCCACCCAAGGTGACCCCCGCGCGGGGCGAGACGTTGGCGCGGGTCGGTCTGCTCGCCGGCTGCGTCCAGAGCGTCCTCTTCGGCGACGTGAACGCGGCGACCGCCCGGGTGCTCGCCGCCGAGGGTTACGAGGTCGTCGTGCCGCGCGGGCTCGGCTGCTGCGGCGCGCTCGCCGTCCACGCCGGCCGCCACGATGACGGGCTCACGCGTGCCCGCCGGACGATCGCGGCGTTCGAGCGCGCCGGCGTCGACCTCGTCGTCTCGAACGCCGCCGGGTGCGGCTCGAACCTGAAGGACTACGGCCACCTCCTCGCGGACGACCCCGGCTGGGCCGAGCGCGCCGACCTCTTCTCGGCCCGCGCCCGCGACGTCTCCGAGCTCCTCACCGACCGGCCGCCGCGGGCCGAGCGCCACCCGCTCACTCTCCGAGTCGCCTTCCAGGACTCGTGCCACCTTGCCCACGCGCAGCGGGTCCGCGAAGCTCCCCGCTCGATGCTCGCTTCCATTCCCGGCCTCGACCTCGCCGAGCCCGCCGAGCAGGAGCTCTGCTGCGGGAGCGCCGGGATCTACAACATCGTGGAGCCGGCGGCGGCGCGCGAGCTCGGTGACCGCAAGGCGCGGGCCGTCCTCGGCGCAGAGCCGGAGGCCTACGCGAGCGGGAACCCGGGCTGCCTCGTCCAGGTCTCGTCGGCCCTCCGCCGCGCCGGGCGGCCGCTCCCCTCGCTCCACCCCGTCGAGCTCGTCGACGCCTCGCTCAGAGGCGTCCCGGCGGAGCGCCTGCTGAAGGAGGCCCGGCGCTGACCGAGCAGCTCCGCACGCCCGAGCGCCTCCTCTGCGGGCCGGGGCCGTCGAACGTCTCGCCCGGCGTGCTCGCCGCCATGCAGCAGCCGATCCTCGGCCACCTCGACCCCGACTTCCGCCTCGTCATGGACGAGGTCGTCGAGCTGCTCCGGCGGGTCTGGCGCACCGAGAGCGCCTTCGTCTTCCCGCTCTCCGGCACGGGTCACTCCGGCATGGAGGCGGGAATGGCGAACCTCCTCGAGCCGGGGGACAAGGTGATCGTCGGGGTCGCGGGCTTCTTCGGCGGGCGGCTGCGCGAGATGGCGAGCCGAAACGGAGCCGAGGTCATCTCGGTCGAGGCGGAGTGGGGCCGCCACGTCCCCGTGGAGCGGCTGCTCGAGGCGCTGGCCGAGCACTCCGACGCGAGACTCCTGGCCGTCGTCCATGCCGAGACGTCGACCGGCATGCGGCAGCCCCTCGCCGAGCTCGGGCGCGCGCTCGCCGGCACGGACACGCTCTTCATGGCGGACTGCGTCACCTCCCTCGGGGGCATCGAGGTGGACGTCGACGGCTGGGGGATCGACTACGCCTACTCGTGCTCGCAGAAGTGCCTCGCCTCGCCGCCCGGCCTCTCGCCCATCGCAGTCTCGGAGGGCGCGGTCGAGCGCATCCGGGCGCGCACGCACCCGACCGGCTACTACCTCGACCTCGCGCTCCTCATCCACCACTGGCTCGAGCGCGGCTACTACCACCACACGACGCCGATCCTCTCCGTCTACGCGCTCCTCCAGTCGCTCCGCGAGACCCTGGACGAGGGGCTCGAGGGGAGAATTCGCCGCCACGAGGATGCGGGCGCCTATCTCCAGCAGGGCCTGCTCGAGCGCGGCTTCGGCCTCTTCGCCGAGGAGGGCTACCGCCTGCCGCAGCTCACGTCGGTCACCGTGGGCGAGAGCCTCGACGCTAACGAGGTGCAGCAGCGTGTCCTCCGCGAGCACGGAATCGAGATCGGCGCCGGCCTCGGCCCCGCGGCCGGCAAGATCTGGCGGATCGGCCTCATGGGCGTGAACGCGAGCCGCCCGGTCGCCGATCGCGTCCTGGCCGCGCTCGATGCGGTCACGGGGTAGGCCGGGGCGGGAGGCGCGAGCCTGGCGGCTATGCTGAGGCGGCCGTGGGGATCGAGCGGCTCGAGGATCTGAACTCAGGGTTCGTCCAGGAGCTCCTTGCCGACTACCTCGTCGCGCCCGACTCCGTCGACCCGGCCTGGCGGGCTCTCTTCGAGTCGGCTCCCGAGGAGCTCGTCGCGCACTTGCCGGCGCTCCGGCGGCTGCGCGAGCTCGGGCTGGGCAACGGCCGCGCCGCTGCGCCCCCTCCGGCGGAGGCCCCTCCGTCCCCGGTCCTCCTCGGCGCCGTCGCCGCCGCGATGGCGCTCGTCAAGGCTCACCGGATGCATGGACACCTCGCCGCCCGGCTCGACCCGCTCGGGAGCGAGCCGATCGGCGACCCCGCTCTCGACCCCGATCGGCTCGAGCCGCGCCTGACGCTGGAGCTCCAGCGTCAGGTGTCAGCGAAGGTCCTCCGCCTCTACGTCCCCGGCGAGACCCTCGCCGAC
>JBGPNP010000337.1:0-3351 GCA_041487575.1 Gaiellaceae bacterium
GGCCTTGAGGGCGGGCGCCTGCAGAGCGCGCCCGTAGGAGAAGGAGAGCTCCCACGGGTTCGCGCCAAGCCTGTTCATCGCGCTCAGATGGGCGGTCGCCGCCTCGTCGCTCTGGCCGCCGGAGAGGAAGACGATCCCGGGAACGGACGCGGGCACCGTCTCGCGCAGGGCCTTCACGGTCGCCGCCGCGACCTCCTCCGCATCCGCCTGGACGGAGCAGTCCTTGCCGGAGAGGACCATGTTCGGCTTCAGGAGCGTCCCCTCGAGGACGACCCGCTGCAGGTGGAGCTCGTGGTAGACGGCGTGGAGGGTTCTGACCGTCGCCTCGTAGCAGCGCTCGATCGTGTGGTCGCCGTCCATGAGCACCTCGGGCTCGACGATCGGGACGAGCCCGGCCTCCTGCGAGAGCGCGGCGTAGCGGGCGAGCGCGTGCGCGTTCACCGCGATGCAGTAGTCGCTCGGGATGCCGTCGCCGATCTCGATCACGGCGCGCCACTTCGCGAAGCGGGCGCCGAGTCTGCGCCACTCGGCCAGCCGGTCGCGCAGCCCGTCGAGGCCCTCGGTCACCTTCTCGCCGGGCGCGCCGGCGAGATCCTTGGCTCCCTTGTCGGCCTTGATTCCGGGGACCACCCCCTGGCGGCGCAGCACCTCCGTGAAGGGCGTGCCGTCCCCGGCGCTCTGGCGGATCGTCTCGTCGTAGAGGATGACGCCGCTCACGAACTCCCCCATCCCAGGGGTGGTGAAGAGCAGCTCGCGGTAGGCGCGGCGGTTGTCTTCGACGTTCTCGACGCCGATGCTCTTGAAGCGCTTCTCGATCGTGGGAGTGCTCTCGTCGGCGGCGAGGATCCCCTTGCCCGGCGCGACAAGCGCTTTGGCTTTAGCTTCGAGCTCGCTCACGGCGTCCTCCGTCTCCTTCGGTCGTGTCTTACGCCCCCGAATTATCGCCCTTCGTCCGCGCTCGCGTCGGGGAGGACAGGGGGAGTAGCAGAGCCTCCGCTGCGGCGGGCGCCTTTCGTCCGTCGGCCGCGCGGCGCTAAAATGGCGCTCGCGCGGACGTAGCTCAGCTGGTAGAGCATTGGCTTCCCAAGCCAAGGGTCGCGGGTTCGATCCCCGTCGTCCGCTTCGCCCGAAGACTCGCCGGCGGCCGGGGTCGGCAGGGCTCGCTACGCCGCCGCGGCCCGGCGCTCGGCCTCGCGGTAGTCGCGCCGGAGCTCCTTCACCGTGGGCATGACGGCAATCGCAGGCGCGATCGGCAGCCAGAAGTTGAAGATCCGGTAGACGACGACCGAGAGCAGCGCGGGGGCGAGCCCGAGCCCGACCCAGACGAGCGCGAACGTCATCAGGACCTCGACGAGGCCGGCGCCGCCGAGCGGCAGCGAGCGGCGGGTGAGGACGTAGCTCGTCGCATAGGCGACCACCAGGGCGGGGAGCGGCAGCTCGACCGAGAAGACCCGGAGAGCAGCCCAGAGGCAGGCGATGTCGCCGAGCCAGTAGAAGCCGGCCCCGAGGAGCCCCACCCCGTGCCGGCGGGGGCTCGCGGCGAGCGAGCGTAGCTTGAGGACGCCGGCGACGGCGTGCGAGAGTGCCTCGCGGAGCCGGCTGCCCGGAGACGGATGGCTGAGCCGCGCCGCCCGCTTCGCCGAGCTCATCCAGAGCGCTGCGGCGAACCCCGGGATGACGAGGAGCCATGGAAGCGTCATCGCCGCCTGCACGTGCCCGCCCCCGCCGCCGAGGAGGAGGACGATTGCCGAGACGAGGGCAGCGGGAGCAAGCACGGCGTATTCGAGCGCCCCCAGCCCGAGGACGCGCGCGATCGCCTCCTCCTTCCGCAGGCCCGACCGCCGGAGTGCCCAGTAGTCCACGGCGAAGCCGCCGGAGGCGTGCGCGGCCGCGTAGACGCCGAACCCCGCGACGACGGTGCGGGTTGTGAGCGAGAAGGAGAGACGCGGCCCGCCACCAACACGGGCCATGTCCCGCACGGCCAGCACGTAGCCGAAGTAGGCGAGCACCTGGCCGCCGAAGCAGACCGCGAGCCAGAAGGGATCGAGCCGGGCGACGACGCGCAGCAGGGCCTCGTAGCCTGCCGAGTCGAAGAGCAGGATCACGGCGGCCGCGGCGAGCGCAGTCGCCGCGGCGAAGAGGACTGCGTTGTACCGCCCTAGCTCGAAGGCGGCGGTCTCGTTGTTGCGGCGGCGTGACGCGATCTCGACATTCCTTCCCGGCCTCGGCTGGCGGCCGGCCTGGCCGCGACGATCTCGGCGTCGCCGAAGCCGCGGGCGACCCCACGGTCATCGTCCGTCTCGGCGCCGCCCGCGATCCTCAGGACGAGGGAGAGCCGGGGCACCGAAGCCGAGCCCCCGAAGCTGTACGAGCCCGGCAGAAGGGCGTGACCGGCGCCGCGCTCGCGTGGGCTGCGTAGGCTAGGAGGGTCATGCTGCGGGCAAGCCCTTTCCTCGTCGTCGCGTTCGCCGCGGCGGCGCTCGGCTCTGCCGTGGCCGGAGCGGGGACGAGCGTGCCCGAATGCGGCCGCGGGACGCTCGACGGCGTGTTCGCGGCCGTCCCCGGCAGCGGGGCCGCCGGCCAGATCTCCTACGCCCTCCGGCTGCGGAACCGCTCAGCGAACTCCTGTTTCGTCACGGGCATGCCGGGCCTTCGCCTGCTCGACCGCGCGGGCCGGTCCCTGCCGACGCACGTTGCCCCCGCGCAGCCCGGGATCGCGACGGCAGTCCGCGTCGTGCTCGCTCCCGGCGCCCGCGCGGTCGCGACGGCGCGCTTCTCGCCGGACGTCCCGGGCGTGGGAGAGCCGGTCGGTCGCACGTGCGAGCGCCGTGCGTACCGCGTGCGCGTGCTGCTCCCGGCCACGAGCTTCGTCGTTCCCCTCCGCCCGCCGACGCCCGTCTGTGAGCACGGCCGGATGCTGATCTCCGTCCTCGTCGCCGCGAGACAGTCGTAACGGTCCTGACGCCGGCCCGAGCTCTCTAGCCGAGGCCCGCAGCCGTCAGGTCGGCCGGGGTCAGGCTCCGAGCCCCTCCTCCGCAGTCGTGGCAGCGCAGCGAGCCGAGGCGCAGAAGGCCTTCGGGGACCGGGCGGCCGCACTCGAAGCAGAGGCCTGCCGCAATCCGGCGCAGTGCGAGGCTCGCCGCGCGCTCGCGCTGCACGCGTCGTAGGAGCCGCCAGACCACGAGGAAGGTGTACTCCGCCGGGATCACGGTTCCTCTCTCCGAGGGCGGAGCCGGGCCCGCCTACCCCGCGAGGCGCGCAACCCGGGCGACGACCTCGCGGCAGAGCGGGCCGACCCGCCTCGGGTCGTCGGTGAACTGCGACGGCTTGAAGCAGAAGGTCGTGAACCCC
>JBGPNP010000338.1:0-3341 GCA_041487575.1 Gaiellaceae bacterium
CGGAGGAGCGCTCGCTGCCGGCCCTCGGCCGTCGCCGCCGCGGACACGATCCCGCGGGTCGTCCCCACGTCGCGAAGCACCTGCCCCGTGAGGGTGGCGTCGAACGAGCGGGCGTTCCACGGCCTCGGAGAGAAGCTCAGCGGACCGGTGGCGAGCGCGACCACGGCGATGACAGCTCCGGTCGAGAGTGTCGCCGCAACCGCGCCGACGCGGGCCGGGGCGAGGCGGTTGCGCAGCGCCCGCCACGAGCCGATCCCCAGCACGGCGGCGACGGCCGCCGCGAAGATCGCCATCAGCCAGGGCGTGCTCCGGTCGGTGCCGCTGCCGAGCCCGTGCACCGTTGCCGCGGTCCAGATCACGAGGTTCAGGTAGTGCACGCGGCGCCAGAACGCGTACGGCAGCCGGTCGCGGTACCGGTTGGTGATCGCGAGCGCGAGCAGGAGCTCCGCCGCGGCGATCCCCAGGGCGGTGAAGATCGGACGGTAGGTCGCCACGAGCGGGACCACGATCGCCGTCAACTTGAACGGTAGGTACGCGTCCACCGCGATCGTGGCGACGTGGATCACGATGAAGCTCCCGACCAGCAGCCCGCCGAAACGGTGCACGTCCTCGAGCGCGAAGCGGGGCCAATGCTTGAGCTGCTTGCGGCCCGCCATGGTCATCCCGAGGCAGACGACCGTCGTCAGGATCAGGTAGGCGGCGATGCCCGCGGCGCGGGCCGCGTACCAGTCGACCGGGCTCGTCGTCAGGTGCATGCCGGCTCCTTCGCCACGAGGCTCGCGCGCCAGGCGCGGTTCTCGTGCACGGAGCCGTCAGTGGAGGCGAAGCGCCCCGGCAGCCCGCGCTCGTCGAGCCAGGCCGGGCCGTCGCCGCCGAGCAGGAAGGCCGCCTTCGCCGCGACGTCGGCCGCGAGGCAGGTCGAGCCGCAGACGGTGACCTCGTCCCACGGCCCGCGCGCCGGACGGCCGGTCGCCGGGTCGAGGAGGTGGTGCTGCTCCTCGCCGTCGCGGAGCCAGCGGCGCCTCGTCCGCCCGCTCGTCGCGAGGCCGCCTGCGCGAAGCCGGACCGCACCGCCGCCCGGGAGCGCGACGTCCACGTCGCCACGCGTCGCGAGGTCCCCTCCCGCGGAGACGAAGCCGGGCCCGCCGAGCAGGGCGACCGCGTCGTCCACCGCCGCGGCCTTGACGACGCCGTTCAGGTCGAGCTGCACGCCGCTTCGGAGCACGAGCACGCGGCCGAACAGCGACACCGCGCCCGGGCGGGCCGGCACGGGCGCCGCCGCAGGACGTGCGTCGGGCTCGAGGGCTGCGAAGTCGCGGTCGTAGCCGGCGGCCTCGATCGCCGCGCCGAGCGTCGGGTCGACGAGCCCGTCCGAGACCTCGGAGGCCCAGAGCGCGTTCTCGACGGCCTGCGCGAAGAGCGGCGAGACCAGCGTCGAGCGCCCGGCGGAGTTGACCCGCTCGAGCTCGCTCTCCGGGCGGAAGCGGCTGAAAACTGCGTCACGCTCCTCGAAGAGCTCGCGGATGCGTGCGGCCTCTTCGCCGGAGGCGCCGGCGACGACGACCTCGCAGCCCATCGCCCGGAAGGTGAGGTGCGGTCTCATGAGGGCGCCGAGGCCGTTTCCGGCGAGACCTGCGTCGGCGCGAGCATGCCGGCCTCGAGCTGGTTCCGGCGGACGATCTGCATGAACCTCGGCGGGGGCTGGAGCGACTTCGATGCCTTCTTCACGTGGCCTGGATAGGCGACGCGGGCCAGAGCGGCGGAGGCGCCGAAGGCAAGGATTGCTCCGCCGGCGAGCGTGAGCTTCGCAAGGGATGCGCGTCTGCGAGCCGCACCTAGCCGTGTTTCCGGGGCCTGGGCCATCCGGTACCTCAGTATGGGGATCGAGTCTTAACGGGAGATGAGAACGGCATCCGCAAGCGGCGGCCAGGCCTCGAGTGCCCAGGGGGCGAAGTCGAGATCCGTCAGGCACGCAAGCGCGAGATCGGCCTCGGGGTCGACCCAGAGGAAGGTGCCGCTGCCGCCGAAGTGGCCGAAGGTGCGCGGCGAGTTGCGCGACCCTGTCCAGTGCGGTTGCTTCTCGTCCCGGAGCTCGAGCCCGAGGCCCCAGTCGTTCGGATCCATCCGGCCCACATCGGGAAGGACGCCCACGAGGCCCGGGAACTGCACCGAGGTCGCCTCGGCCAGCGTCTCGGGCGCGACGAGCCGTGGGCGCTGAAGTTCGGCGGTCAGGCGCAGAAGGTCGTCCAGGCTGCCGTACAGACCGGCGGCGGGCGAGCCCCGCAGCTCCGCACGGGTCTCGAGCGGCCGCAAGACCGCGCCCGCGAGGTACTTCCCGAAGGGCATCTCGGCGGCCGCGCCCACGGTCTCGGCGAGCACCTCGAAGCCCGTGTTGGAGTAGATCCGCCGCTGCCCGGGTTGGGCGATCGGCTTGTCCCCGTCGAACGGCAGGCCCGAGGCGTGCGCGAGCAGGTGCCGCACCGTCGAGCCGGGCGGCCCCGCCGGCTGATCGAGGTCGAGGATCCCTTCCTCGGCCGCAACTAGGGCCGCGAGGGCCGTCGCCGGCTTGGTCACGGAGGCCCAGCGGAAGACGTGCTCGCGGGGCCCGTGAGCCGCGACTTCCTCGCCGCCGCGGAGGACGCCAACCGCCACCGTCTCCGCCGGCCACCCCTCGACCTGTTGCAGAGCGTCCACGGCGGGCGATACTAGTGGGATGGAGAGGCAGGTCGTTCCGGCCGACTCCCCGTACGTCGCCACCGTCGGATACTCGAGGGCGGTCCGGGTCGGCCCGCACGTCCACGTCGCGGGAACGGCGCCGATCATGCCGGGAGAGGCCGATCCACCGACCGATCCCTACGCGCAGGCGAAGCGGTGCCTGGAGATCATCCTCGCCGCGCTCGCGGAAGTGGGTGCCGGCCCCGAGCACGTCGTGCGGACGCGCGCCTACCTGACGAACGCCGACGACTGGAAGGAGGTCGGCCGCGCGCACGGCGAGGTGTTCGCCGAGGTGCGGCCGGCGTCCGCGATGATCGTCGTCAAGGGCCTGCTCGACCCGCGCTGGCGCGTCGAGCTCGAGGTGGACGCGCTGGTGACGTGACGAAGCAGATCTATCCGTCCACGATCACGAGCACGAGCTTCGCCGAGGGCGGCAGCGTCCTCGACCACAACTTCGGGGCCGGGGAGCCGTACACGCTCGGCGTCGAGGAGGAGTACATGCTCCTCGACGGCGAGACGCTCGACCTCGTCCAGCACGTCGAGACGGTGCTCGCCGCGACCGCGGGGCACGAGCTGGAGACGCGCGTCAACCCGGAGCTGATGCAATCGGTGCTGGAGATCGCGAC
>JBGPNP010000339.1:0-3331 GCA_041487575.1 Gaiellaceae bacterium
GAGATCCAGGCTGAGCTCGCCGCCTACTTCGAGGCGAGCGACGGCCGCTGGGTCGAGCTCGCGGCGGCGACAGGCTGCTCGAACAGCCAGCTCGGGCGTTGGCTTCGCTGCCCGCCCGACCAGCCGATGCTGCGAGAGACGGTCGCGCGGCTGCGACGAGGCCTCGCCGAGACGCGCGGGCTCCAGCTCGCCGCCTGACGAAGGGGACGCTGACGAGCCGGTGTAAGCCCGGCGAAACGGGGCGCGGAAGCGCCCCGTCTGTCCAGTCGAGGAGGAAGAAGTGACGTACCGTGAACGCAGAGAGGGTCGCGCGAAGCGTCTGCACGAGTGGGCCGAGAAGCGGGAGCAGAAGGCCGCCGGCAGCCTCGAGCGGGCCCGCGAGCTCGCCGACATGATCCCGCTCGGCCAGCCGGTCCTCTCCGGTCATCACTCGGAGGGACGGCACCGGCGTGATCTCGGCCGGATCGAGGGCGGCTACCGGGCCGGCTTCGAGCACGCCGCGAGGGCGGACGAGTTCAAGAGCCGCGTCGCCAACATCGAGGCGCAGGCGGCGCGGGCGATCTACTCCGACGACCCCGACGCAGTCGAGGCGCTCGAGCGGCGGATCGCGGGCCTCGAGGCCGAACGCGACCGGATCAAGGCGTACAACGCGACGTGCCGGAAGGGTGCGCCTGACGTGTCACTGCTCGACGCGCTGCAGGCGGCGCACCTCGAGGGCATCCGCTCTCACTGTCCCTACCAGCTCGGCAAGGGCGGGGCCTACCCGGCCGACGAGCTCGCGAACCTGAGCGGCGACATAGGGCGGAACCGCAGGCGGCTCGAGCACCTTCTGGGTCAGCCATCGACGATGGAAGGCGGCGATGAAGAAGCGTGACGTTGAGATCGGCGGCCGCTACACCGCCAAGGTGTCGGGCCGGCTGACGGTCGTGAAGATCCTGGGCGAGAGCTCGTACGGCGGCTGGAACGGCTGGAACGAGAAGAGCGGCCGGGAGGTGAGGATCAAGTCGGCGCAGCGCCTGCGGGCGCCTCCCTGAGAGGAGAGCGGCCCATACACGCCAAATCTTCTCCCTTCACCGTTTGGCATCTATGTGTCGGTGACGGGTGGGCGGCCCCGGGCGACCGGGGCCGCCCTTTTTTTGTCCGCGGAGGCGGCCGCCGATAGTCACGGGCATGAGCGCGAAGAGCACGATCGTCCTCGTCACCGGCGGCGCTGGATTCCTCGGCTCGCACCTGTGCGACCTTCTGCTGGCCCAGGGGCGGCGCGTGATCTGCGTGGACAACCTCGAGACCGGCGATGCGCGGAACGTCGAGCATCTTGGTGGCGACGACTTCGCGTTCATCCGCCACGACGTCGTCGAGCCGCTCGAGTTTGCCGAGGAGGTCGATGTCGTCTATCACCTGGCGACCCCGGCCAGCCCCGACCACTACCAGCGGCATCCGCTCGCGGCGATGAAGGTCGCGCTCTACGGGACACAGGCGATGCTCGAGTTCGCGAAAACGAAGCGGGCCCGCTTCCTGCTCGCCTCGTCGAGCGAGGTCTACGGCGACCCGCAGGTGCACCCGCAGCCCGAGACGTACTGTGGCAACGTCAACCCGCTCGGGCCGCGCAGCCCGTACGGCGAGGGCAAACGCTACGCGGAGGCGATGACGATCGTCTACCGCCGGGAGGGGCTCGACACGGCCATCGCCCGCCCGTTCAACGTCTACGGGCCGCGCATGAGCCCGAACGACGGCCGGGTCGTTCCGTCGTTCCTGCGCCAGGCGCTCCCCGGCCAGCCGTTGGTCGTCTTCGGCGACGGCTCGCAGACGAGGAGCCTCTGCTACGTCGACGATCTCGTCCGCGGCCTCGTCCTACTCGCGGAGAGCGACGAACACGACCCGGTGAACCTCGGCAACCCTGGCGCGGTGACGATGCTCGAGCTGGCCGAGTCGGTGCTACGCACGACCGGCTCTGCGAGCGGGATCGTCTTCGAGCCCCTGCCGGTCAACGATCCCAAGCGACGCTGCCCCGATATTACGAGGGCGATCGAGCGTCTCGGCTGGCGGCCGAGCGTCCCGCTCGAGGAGGGAATCCGGCGGACGGCGGCGGCTGCAAGCGTCCCGAGGGGGTCCCGTGCCTAGGAAGAAGGCCGCGCAACCCCGGCCGACGCGGCCGGCATCCGCGGCCGGCATCCGCGACGCTCCCGAGCCGTTGACGTTACGAGAAGCCGCCCGCATGATCGAGGCCGCGATGCGCGATGGCACTTACAGGGAGGAGCCGCTCGGCCGCGAGGTCGTCCGTTTCCTCCTCTATATGCGCAACGCCCGCGACGCCTCAGCCCGGACGCTCGAGGATTACGAGTCGATCCTGGCGCGCTTCACGGTCGAGCACGCGCACCTGGGGTTCGCCGATTTCGAGGGCGCCGAGGGGGCCGAACGGGTGCTCGAGTTCGTGGCGCGCCGCTGGGGTGACGCGGCGCCGGGCACGCGGCGGAAGGTGCTCGCCGTGTTCGCCTCGTTCTTCCGTTGGGCGGCGCGCTTCGATCGGGTCTCGGCGAACCCGATGGACCGGATCGACCGGCCGCGCCGCCGTCGCGCGGAGCGGCACTCGCATACGTCCGAGCGGGTGAAGGCGCTCATCGCGGCGCAGCCTGAGCTTCGTGACCGGGTGGCGATCGCGCTCATGGCCCGGCTCGGGCTTCGTAAGAACGAGCTTCGCCTGCTCCGCTGGCGTGACGTCGACCTCGAACGCGGCGAGCTCCGCGTGCACGGGAAGGGCGGCAAGATCGGCGAGATCCCGATCGTCTACGAGGACCTCCTGCGCGACCTGGCGGCGCTCTCGCTCGAGAGCGGCGGCCGGCCCGAGCACTATCTCATCTACCCGGTGAGGATCGGGAACGCGCGCACGAAGAGGAACCTGCAAGGCGTCGTCTCAAGACACCCGGACCGGCCGATGCAGCCCTCCACGGTGCATAGGTGGTGGAAGCGTTGTCTGCGGACGGCGGGCGCCGTCGACTTCCCGATGCACGAGCTCCGCCATTCCGCCGGCGACGAGTTCCGGCGCACCGTCAAAGACCTCGAGCTCACCCGGCTCTTCATGCGACACGCCTCCATCTCGACGACGAGCGACCATTACATGCACGCCTCGCGGGATGAACTCGAACGGGCGATGCGGCTCGTGGAGGAGCGCTGGCGCAAGGCGTGACTTCCGAAGAAAGCCGCTCTTTGCGGCTAGTTTAGGCGCGGAGCGGATTCGAACCGCTGTACGGGGCTTTGCAGGCCCCTGCCTAACCTCTCGGCCACCGCGCCGGGCGGCCACATGGTAGCGGCCTACGGAACCCAGCGATCGCCC
>JBGPNP010000340.1:0-3309 GCA_041487575.1 Gaiellaceae bacterium
CACCTTGCCGTCAACCGGATCGCCCGACTCGGCCGCCCGCTCGATCGCCTTCCAGGCCAGCTCGAAGCGCGCGCGCTTCTTCGACAGGATCAAGCGTCCCTCGGCGTCCTCCTTGGTGAGCACGAGCGCGTCGATCTCGTCACCGAGGCTGACCTCGTCAGCCGGGTTGACGGAGCGCCGGATGGACAGCTCCGCGACAGGGATGACGCCCTCCGACTTGTAGCCGATGTCCACCAGCACCTCGTCCTTGTCCACGCGCACGACGGTGCCGTGCACGACCTCCCCCTCGTTGATCGTCGGGAAAGTCGCCTCGTAGTCCGGAACGCGCTCGCCGTCCTCCGTCGTCGTCCAGACGCCGGCCTCGTCGAGCTGCTCGCTTGGTCTGTCCACGGTTTCGCTAGCCATCAGAAGGCGGTCAGTATAGCCGCGGGCCTCTGTTTCCCTGAGGCGTGGACCCCGGCTGGACGTCTGTGTTCAACCGCCTCAGCGCTTGGCGTCGTTCCAGTCGTCGCCGGTGCCGATGTCCACGCCGAGGGGCGGGTCGAGCGGGAACGCGTTGCTCATCTCCTCGCGCACGAGGTCCTGCACGGCCGAGACCTCCGCGTCGGGGACCTCGAGCAGGAGCTCGTCGTGCACCTGGAGCACCAGGCGCGCGGCTCTCCCCTCCTCGCGCATGCGCCGGTGGATCGCGACCATCGCCTTCTTGATCACGTCGGCCGCGGTCCCCTGCATGACCGAGTTGACGGCGAGCCGCTCGCCGAGTGAGCGCGTCTGGCGATTCGAGGCCCGGATCTCGGGCACAGGGCGGCGCCGGCCGAAGAGCGTCGTCACGTAGCCGTCCCGCGCCGCCTGCTCGATCGTGCGCTGGATGAAGTCCTGCACGTGCGGGAAGCGGGCGAGGTAGGCGTCGATGTACGCCTGAGCCTCCTCCCGCGGGATCTCCAGGTTCTCCGAGAGCCCGAAGGCGGAGATGCCGTAGATGATCCCGAAGTTCACCATCTTGGCCACGTTTCGCTCGTCCTTGGTCAGCGTCGCCGGATCCTTGCCGAGCACCTCGGCGGCGGTCGCCGTGTGAACGTCCTCGCCGCGCTCGAAGGCCTCGCGCAGCTTGGGCTCGCCCGAGACGTGGGCGAGGATGCGCAGCTCGACCTGCGAGTAGTCCGCGGAGAGCAGCTTGTGCCCCGGCTCGGCGATGAACGCGGACCGGATCTCGCGGCCCAGCTCGGTACGGATCGGGATCGCCTGCAGGTTCGGGCTCGTGGTCGAGAGCCGGCCCGTGGCGGCGACGGTCTGGTTGAAGGTCGTGTGCAGCCTCCCGTCGTCCGGCGAGATCAGCTCCGGGAGCGGGCCGAGGTAGGTGTTGAGCAGCTTCGAGTACTCGCGCCACTCCTCGAGCACGGGGACGATCTCGTGCGCGGAGCGGATCGAGCGCAGCACCCGCGTGTCGGTCGAGTAGCCGGTCTTGCCCTTGCGGCCCGGGGTGAGGCCCAGCGTCTCGAACAGGATCCGCGCCACCTGCTGGGTCGAGCCGAGCATGAACTCCTCGCCCGCGAGCTCGTAGGCCTTTGCCTCGAGCTCCTCGACCCGGTCGGCCAGGCGGGCGGTGATCTCGCCCATGCGGTAGGTGTCGACCTTGACCCCGGCCGCCTCCATCGCGGCAAGCACCTCGGTCAGCGGCAGCTCGATCTCGCGGTAGAGCGGCTCGGCGCCTCGCTCGCGGACGCGTTCGAGCAGCGGGTCTCGGAGCCGTAGCGCCGCCGCCGCGTGGCGGACGAGCGCGGCGGTCTCCTCCTCGGCCTCCGGCACCGGCACGAGCTCGACCCCGTACTCGGCCGCGAGGTCGTCGAGCTCGTAGTCGGCCCGGCCCGGCTCAATCAGGTACGCGAGGATCATGGTGTCGTCCACGGCATCGACGCGGAGTGACTTCGCATCGTGGGCGACCAGCTCGCCCTCGAGCCGCTCGGGCCGCGGCGAGACGACCACCTCGGCACCGGCGGCAGCGGCAATGCGCCCGTTGTCGCCCGAGACTGCGACGGGACCGCGACCAAGTAGCAGACTGTTACTTGACTCTTCGCGCCAGGGGACCTCGACGCCCGTGGGCGTGAGCGCGGCCGCCGGGAGCGCCTCGTCGAGCTCGTCGACCCGGTTCAGGAGGTTGCGGAACTCGAAGCGCCTGAACATCTCCTTCAGCTGCGAGCGGTCCGGCGGCGAGAGCACGAGCTCCGCGGGATCGCAGTCGAGCTCGAGGTCGCGGCGCATCGTCGCGAGCGCCTTCGCCGCGAGCGCCTGCTGGGCGTGCTCCCGGATCGCCTTCGAGCGCGCCGGGGTCAGCTCGTCCACGTGCTCGAGCACCGCCTCCAGCGAGCCGTACTGCGCGATCAGCTGCCCTGCGGTCTTGTCGCCGATCCCGGGTACGCCGGGGATGTTGTCGGAGGGGTCGCCCTTGAGCCCGATGAAGTCGGGCACCTGCTCGGGCTTGATTCCGAGCCGCAGCTCGACGCGCTCCGGTGTGTAGACGTTCACGTCGGAGACCCCGCGAGGCGTCATCATCAGCGCGACGTTGTCGCTCACGAGCTGGAAGGCGTCGCGGTCGGTGGAGACGACGGTGGTCTTCACGCCCGCCTCGTCGGCGCGGTGGGCGAGGGTGGCGATCACGTCGTCCGCCTCCCAGCCCTCGAACTCGAGGTTCCGGTACCCGAAGGCCTCGACGATCGGCCGGAAATACGGGAACTGCTCGCGCAGCAGGTCCGGCATCGGCTTGCGCTCGCTCTTGTAGGTCTCGAGCGCCTCCGTGCGGTGCACCGGGCGCGTGTCCCAGGCGACGGCCACGCCCTTCGGCTTGTAGTCGGCGAGGAGCTTGAAGAGCATGTTCGCGAAGCCGAGCAGAGCGTTCGTGGAGAAGCCCTCGCTCGTCGCCAGCTCCTCCGGCAGCGCGTAGAAGGCCCGGTAGGCGAGGTTGTTGCCGTCCACCAGGAAGAGCTCGGAGTCGCGGGCCGGCGCGTCGTCGAGCTGGAGCTCGTCTCCAGTGAGCGTCTTCGGAGACATCTCTGCGAGTCTACGTTCCGTGGCCAGGCTCGAGGTCGTCCCGTTTTCCGACGAGCAGCTCGACGACGCCGCGAGGCTGCTCGCGGCCCGTCAGACCCGCCACCGCGAGGCCGAGCCGTCGCTGCCCGAGCGCTTCGAGGATCCGGCCGCCGCGCGCGAGGAGGTCGAGCAGGCCTGGCGCGTGGAGGGCGCTTCCGGCACCGCCGCGCTGCGCGAGGGGCGGGTCGTCGGCTACCTGATCGGCACCCCGCGCGAGCCGAAGAC
>JBGPNP010000341.1:0-3302 GCA_041487575.1 Gaiellaceae bacterium
CCCGAGCCGGAGGCCCGACGTTCTAGCCGCGAGCGCGGCCAGGAGCGTCCACGCGTCGAAGGAACCTCTGTCCTCGCGGTCGAAACAGGAGAAGTAGTGATCCGACGTGAAGAGCCCCTCGAGGCCGGCTTCCTCGCACGCCTGGGCGAGCGCAAGCCACTCGCCCCACGTTACGTCCTCCTGGCCCTCGATCATGAGGCAGACGCGCATCGGATCGCCCATCCTACAAACACCCCCCTAACGCGCCCGGGGTAGGCTTCGACCGACCGTGACCACCCCTGAGACGCCCACGGGGAAGGCCCTCGTCACCGGCGGCGCCGGCTTCATCGGGTCGCATCTCTGCGAGCTCCTCCTCGAGCAGGGTCGAGAGGTCTACGCCCTCGACGACCTCTCGACCGGCTCGATCGAAAACGTCACGCACCTGCGCGACCACCCACTCTTCCACCTCGTCGTCGACTCGGTGCTCTCGCCGACGGTCGTGAACGAGCTCGTCTACAAGTGCGACGTCGTCTACCACCTCGCAGCGGCGGTCGGCGTCCGGCTGATCGTCGAGCAGCCGGTGCATACGCTCGTGACTAACCTGGAGGGCACCGAGGTCGTGCTCGAGCACTGCAACCGCTTCGGCAAGCGCGTTCTCATCGCCTCGACCTCCGAGGTCTACGGCGACCACCGTGAGGAGCGCCCGCTCGCCGAGGACGCGCGCCGCATCTACGGCCCGACGACCGCGCGCCGCTGGGCGTACGCCGACTCGAAGGCGATGGACGAGTTCCTCGCGCTCGCCTACCACCAGGAGCGTGGGCTCGACTGCGTGATCGCGCGCCTCTTCAACACTGTTGGGCGCCGCCAGTCGAGCCGGTACGGGATGGTCGTCCCGAACTTCGTCGAGAGCGCGCTCGCCGGGAAGCCGCTCGAGGTGCACGGCGACGGGACGCAGACGCGCTGCTTCTGCCACATCGCCGACACGATCCGCGCGCTCACCGGCCTCATGGACGCGGCCGATCTGTCCGGCGAGATCCTGAACGTCGGCTCGCAGGAGCGGATCCGCATCATCGACCTCGCCGACCGCGTGCGCTCCCTCACCAGCTCGCCGTCGGAGGTCGTCTTCGTCCCGTACGACGAGGTTTACGGCCAGGGGATCGAGGACATGCTCCACCGCATCCCGTCGATCGACAAGATCGAGCGCGCGATCGGCTGGCGCCCGGCATACGGGCTCGACCGCATCCTCGCCGACGTGATCGAGGAGCGGCAGGCGGCGGCCCTCCTGGCGGCCGCCGAGGGGACGTAGCCCTGCTCAGCGCCTTCCTCGCCCCGCTCGCCGCGCTCCCCCTCGCCGCGGCGGCGACTTCCCTGCTCGTCCGGGTCCGGCCGAGGCGGGCCGTGGCGGAGCCGACCGAGGCCCGCTGGCACCGCGTGCCGACACCGACGCTCGGGGGCGTCGCCGTCTTCGCCGGGCTCGCCTTCGGCTACGGGCTCCTCGCCGCGGCGGGAACGATCCACGTCGGCCGCGGCCTCGGCGGCCTCTTCGCCGGCTGCGCGATCGTCTTCGGGGTGGGCCTCGTCGACGACTTCAGGCCGCTCCCCGCGTGGGCGAAGCTAGGGGGCCAGGTCGCGGCCGTGGCCGTCGTCATCGCCACGGGCACCCTGGTCGAGATCATCCGGACGGACTGGATCGCCTACCCCCTCACCGTCCTCTGGCTGATCGGGATCACGAACGCGTTCAATCTCCTCGACAACATGGACGGGCTCGCGGGCCTCGTCGCGACCGTTTCCGCCGGGCTCTTCGCCGCCTCCGGCGTGCTCCAGCACGATGCAGCCGTCGCCGGGCTCGCGGCCGGCCTCGGGTACGCCTGCCTCGGCTTTCTCCCCTTCAACCTGCGCCGGAACCGCTCGGCGGCGATCTTCATGGGCGACTCCGGGAGCCAGCTGCTCGGCTTCACGCTCGCGGCGGTCGCGCTCCTCTCGAACTGGCGCGGGGCCTCGAACGTCATCGTCGCCCTCCTCGTTCCGGCCCTCCTGCTCGCCGTGCCGATCCTCGACACGGCGCTCGTGACGCTCGTGCGCCTGCGCGAGCGGCGGCCGATCCACATGGGCGGGAAGGACCACTCGTCGCACCGGCTCGTCGGCCACGGGCTATCGGAGCGGCGCGCCGTCTTCTTCCTCGCCGGGCTTGCCGGGGCCCTCGGCGCGCTCACGCTCCTCCTCGTCCAGGTCGACCGGCCTTTCCTGACGATCACCGGCGTCTGCCTCGCCGCAGGCCTGCTCGTCCGCTTCGAGCTCTTCCTTGCCGGCCTCCAGGGAATGGACCGGCCGGCGCGGATGCGGCCGCCGCTCGTCTCCTGGCGGAGGCTCGTCTTCTACCGTCGCCAGGCGCTGGAAGTCGCGGTCGACGCGCTGATCATCACCGGCGCGTATGCGCTCGCATACGTGGTGCGCTTCCAGGGCGACGAAGAGGGCATCATGTGGCGCCACGGGATCTTCCAGAACTCGCTCTGGATCCTCCTCGTCACGCGCCTGGGGGCATTCTTCGCGTTCGGCCTCTACCGCGGGATCTGGCGGCACGCGGGCTTCCGCGACATCGTCTCGATCGCCTACGCGGTCGTCACCTCCGGCATCGCCGTCGTCGCCGTGCTGACGATGAGCGGACGTTTCGAGGGCTATTCGCGCGGCGTCTTCGTGATCGACATCGTCCTTTGCACCGCGCTCGTGGCCGCCTCCCGCGTCGGCGAGCGCTGGATCGAGGAGCTGCTCACCTCCGTGCGCGGCGCGAGCGGCTCCCGGAGGGTCCTCATCGTCGGGGCCGGCCGGGCCGGGATCTCGCTCCTGCGGGAGCTGCGCGAGTCGGCCGGCGATGTGGTGCTCGGCTTCCTCGACGACGACGGCGACAAGCAGGGGATGAGGATCCAGCGAGTGCCGATCCTCGGCTCCTGCTGGAACATGGGCGAGGCGATCGACCGCGTGCGGGCCGACCTCGTCCTCGTGACGATCCCGCGTGCCCCGCGCGAGACGCTCACGCACGTCGTGTCCTCCTGCGAAGCCCGGAACGTCGCCTGCCGGTTCGCCCTGCGCGAGCACGACCTCGACCCGGCACAGTTCCTCGCCGGCGCGGGGAGCGCTCAGCAGGCTTGAGCACCGTCGTGGAGCGCCCGCGGCTCGAGCCCGGCTCCGAGCCCGCGGCCCCGCCGCGGTGCACGGCGCGGCGGCGGCTCGCGGCAATCGCCCCGCTGCTCGCGATCTACGCGTCAGCGTGTCTCATCTACGGCTTCCAGGCTTCGCAGCACCCGGTACCGTGGCTCTTCCAGGAC
>JBGPNP010000342.1:0-3285 GCA_041487575.1 Gaiellaceae bacterium
ATTGCGACGGCGCCCAGGAGGCCCGCGAGCTGCACGGCGTCGAGGTTCGCCTGACGCCCGACATCACGCGCAGCGCGCCCCTCGACGATGCGCTGGCGCTCGTCCACCACGCGGCCCGCTACCGCGACCGGGGCATCGTCGCCGTCGGGCTGGGCGGCGAGGAGGCGGTCTACCCGCCGGAGCCGTTCGCGCCCGTCTTCCGGGCCGCCCGAGAGGAGGGGCTCGGCTCGGTGCCGCACGCCGGCGAGGTGGTCGGGCCGGCTTCGATCCGCGGCGCGCTCGACGCGCTCGAGCCCGACCGCATCCGCCACGGGATCCGCGCCGTCGACGACCCCGGCCTGGTCCGCGAGCTCGCCGACCGCGGGCTCGTGCTCGACGTGACGCCGGTCTCGAACGTCCGCACCGGCGCCGTTCGCTCACTCGAGGAGCACCCGCTGCCAGAGCTCGTTCGGGCGGGCGTGCGCTGCTCGGTCTCGACCGACGACCCGGTCATGTTCGACACCGACCTGACCCGCGAGTACGAGGCGGTCGAGGCGCTCGGGCTCGATCCACGCTCACTGTACGAGGCCGCGCTCGCAGGAGCCCTGTGCGACGACGAAACGCGCGCCCGGCTTGCGCTCGTCGGCAACGAGTTCCCCTGGGAACCGATCGGAACCGGGGCGCGCTAGGCTACTCGCAAGATGGCACGTGCTGCGGCAAAACGCCGCCAACCGGTGCGCCACCACGAGACTGACCGCCGACGTCACAAGGACAGCGGCGGGCAGCGCTTCGAGGACACCCTGTTCTTCAACCGGCTGCGGAAGCAGGCGAAGTGGATGTTCCTGTTCCTGGCGCTCACGTTCGGCCTCACCTTCGTGCTCTTCGGCGTCGGCTCGAGCGTGGGCGCCGGGCTGAGCGACATCTTCCAGGGCATCCGCGGCAACGGCTCCGGCCAGCCGTCGATCAAGAAGGCCGAGAAGGCCACGCAGCAGCACCCGAAGAGCCCGAAGGCGTGGCACGACCTCGCCACCGCCTACGAGACGCAGAGCGACCTCACCGGCGCGATCAGCGCCTGGGTGGCGTACACGTCGCTGCGCCCCAAGGATCCCGAGGGCTGGACCCAGCTGGCCACCGACTACACCCAGCAGTTCAACAACCAGAGAGCGGAGGCGCAGGCGGCCCAGATCGAGGCACAGAATGTGCAGACCACGAACTTCGGCCCGCCGCCCACCTCGCCGCTCGGCCGGGCGCTCACGAACATCCCCGATCCGATCGGGCAGGCGATCTCGGGCAGCGCCGCCCAGCGTGCGAACGAGCTGGGCACCGCGCTCCGGCAGACCGCGAATCTCCGGGTCGACGCCTACTCACACGTCGCGCAGCTCCAGTCGACCGAGCCGGCTGCACAGCTTCAGCTCGCTGACGCCGCGAATGAGGCGGGGAACCCCGCCGTCGCGATCGCTGCATACGCAGCGTTCGTCAAGCTGGCGCCGGACGACAACCAGGTGCCGTACGCGAAGCAGCAGATCAAGGCGCTCCAGTCCCAGCTCACGCCCTCGCCGCAGGGTTAGACTCCGGCCCATCGGAGACAACTCAGAATCCGAATCGGGGGGAAAACGGCGTGAACTTCGACATCACGACGGAGCAGCTCGAGGGCGACGGGTACGTGATCTCGCTGGCCGGCGAGGTCGACCTCTACACCGCTCCGGAGTTCAAGGCTCAGCTGCTGGACGTGATCGGCAAGGGGGCGAAGCGGGTGATCGTCGACTTCACCGACACGACGTTCATCGACTCGACCACCCTGGGCGTCCTCGTCGGGGGAGTGAAGCGCCTGCGAACGAGCGACGGCGAGCTCTCGATCGTCTGCAGCGACCGGAACATCACGAAGATCTTCGAGATCACCGGTCTCGATCGCGTCTTCGCCATCTACCCGACGCGCACCGAGGCGGTCGAGCAGATCGCCGCCGCGAGCTCCCCGGCCTAGGAGGGCTAGGTTGAGCCGCGCCGGCAGACTGGCTCTGGGGGCGACGCTCGCAGCCGTCGCGCTCCTCGGAGCCGGTTGCGGGACTGGCGGCCTGGCCAGCAAGAACGGCGACGTCGCCAACGGGAAGCAGCTCTTCCAGCAGAAGTGCGGCTCGTGCCACACCCTCGCCGACGCGGGGACGCAGGGGAAGATCGGCCCGAACCTGGACGACGCGTTCTCCGGAGCCCGCGCCCAGGGCTTCAAGGAGTCCACAATCCGCAACATCGTCCACGGCCAGATCCTGTTTGCGATCTCGGACCCGGTCGGCGTGATCGAGGGACCGAACGGGCAGGAGCAGCGGGTAACGGGGATGCCCCAGAAGCTCGTCACGGGCTCGGACGCGCAGGACGTCGCCGCCTACGTCGCCTCGGTTGCCGGGAAGTAAGCGCCGGCAAAGCCGCGGCAAGCGTTCAGGCGGCGAGCGGTAGCTCGAAGCTGAAGCTCGAGCCTGCGCCGGGCTCTGACGAGACCCAGATCCGGCCGCCCATGCGCCGCACCAGCTCGCGGCAGATGTAGAGGCCGAGCCCGCTGCCGCCGACACCGCGGCTCATCGGCGCGTCGAGGCGGTAGAACTTCTCGAAGATCCGCTCCTGCTCGTGGCGCGGGATGCCGAGGCCCTCGTCGCGAACCGTGAAGCGCAGACGGCCCCGCTCCGGCGAGACGATCACGTCGATGCGCCCGCCGCCCGGCGAGTACTTGATCGCGTTGTCGAGCAGGTTCGTGAGCACGTGCCTCGTCCTCGAGGGGTCGCCCAGGACGCTCGGCAGCTCGGGCGGCACGGCCAGCTCGACCTCGAGCCCCACGGGAAGCCGAGGACGGCTCGTCTCGATCACGTTGCGCGCGAGGTGCGCGGCGTCGAAGCTCTCGCGCGCGACCCGCAGGCCGCCGGAGTCGAGCTGAGCCGCCAGCAGGATCTGCTCCACGAGCTCGGACAGCCGCTCAGACTGCTCCAGCACGATCGCGAGCAACCGGTCGTACAGCGCGGGCTCGAGCTCCCGTCCTCGCTTGCTGATCGTCAGCACCGCGCCGTGGATCGACGCGAGCGGAGTCCGCAGCTCGTGGGAGACAGTGGCGACGAAGTCGCTCCGCATCTGCTCTAGCCGCCGTTCCTCGGTCAAGTCGCGGAAGGTGTAGACCGTGCCCTCGGTGAACCTGACGCCCGAGATCGAGAGCCAGAGCGTGCGGCCCTCGAGCTCGATCGGCAACGTCATCGCCCGTGCCCGCTCCTCGTCGACCGGGATGCGGTCGCGAGCTTCGAGCCAACCGGGAATCGCGTTCGCGGCGGG
>JBGPNP010000343.1:0-3285 GCA_041487575.1 Gaiellaceae bacterium
CCTCGACGGCCCGCTTCCGTGAGGAGCGCCGCGGGGATGATCTCGGGCAGATGGTCGGCGAAGGAGGGATCGAGCTTCCGCGCCCGCTCCTCGCCGAGTCGGGCCGCCATGCGCATGCGCACGAGCTCGGCCTCCCAGTTCACGCAGAGGGCCAGCGAGAGCACCTTCTCGACGAGGTGCACGTCGGCGGGCCGCCACAGCTCGGGGCGGAAGCGGGCGAGGCGGAACTCGAGCGGGACGCGGCCGGCGCGGACGTACTCGTTCACCCCCTCGCAGTACGCCTCGACGAGCGCCGCCTGCTCCGCGTCGCACGCGGCGGCTTCGCGCTCGGCCGACCAGCGCAGGCGCAGGCGCCGCACGAAGCGGTCGAGCTCGAGCATCCGCGGGCCTGCGAGCTCGGCCAGGCGCCCCGACCCGAGCCGGCGAAGCATCTCCATCTGGAAGAGCCTGTCCTGGGCGTGGACGAACCCCTGCGCCCGGAGCAGGTCGGGAAGGCCGGCGGCGTAGACGTGGGCGAAGCCGTGGCGGTCGCGGACGACCTCGGCCGGGGCCTCGAGGCAGCCGAGGCGCACGGTGCCGTCCGTCCTCGGCGCGAAGCGGCGCGCGAGCCGGCGCGCCGGGCTCATTCGAGCGGGCGGAAGCCTGCGCCCTGGAGCGTCGCCAGGATCTCCTCTCGCTCCACGCGGGCGTCGTCCCAGGCGATCGAGACCTGACCCATGAGGCTCGCGTTGGCGGCCTCCAGCCCCTCGAGGCGGCCCAGGACGCTGCCGAGGCGCATGACGCAGCGCTCGCAGCGGATCCCGGTCACCTGGAACGTCTCGGTCTGGAGCGCCACGCGGGGATCTTACGTGAGCTCCACAAGCCGCTCGCAGAGCCGCCGAAGCCCTTCCGCGCGCCCGAGGGAGAGCTGCTCGCCGGCCTGGTCGAGGCTCTGGAGCTGAGCGAGCAGGTGAGCGCTCCCGAGCCGCTCGAGAAGCTCCCCGAGCAACTCGCGCGCGGGCACGAGGCGCGTTCCGTTAGGGTGGACAAGCTCCGCCTCCGGCCCGAAGCGGAGCGCCTCCCAGCGGTTCTGCCCGTAGAGCCCGCGGTCGGCCGGCCCGTCCGGCTCGGCGCCGGCGACGAGCGCGTGCAGGAGCGCGGCGAGCGCGCCGGTTGCCTCGAGCCGTGTCGGCTGGTCGGGCACGCGCAGCTCGAGCGTCCCGTACTCCGGGTGCGGCCGCACGTCCCACCACATCCGCCGGAAGGAGTCGGCGACCTCGAGCGCGACGAGCCGCTCGACGAAGCGCTCCCACTCGGCGTACGAGGCGAACGCGGGCGGGGCGCCCGTCCGCGGGAGGAGCCCGAGAATCTCGGCGCGGGACGACGCGAGCCCGGTCTCCCGGCCGGCCACGTAGGGCGAGTTCGCGGAGAGCGCGAGCACGAGCGGAAGCCAGGGCAGAACGGCCTCGAGGAGCGCGAGGCAGCGCTCCGGGCTCTCGACGCCGACGTGGACGTGCAGGCCGCAGCAGTACTGCCGCCGGGCCGGCGAGCCCGCGCGGTCGACGAAGCGGCGGTACCCCTCATCGGCCGAGACGGGCTGCTCCTCAGGAACGGCGGTCGGCCAGGTCCCGGCGGCAGCCAGGACGAGCCCGCGGTCGGCGGCAAGCCGCTTCGCGCGCGCCCGCAGCTCAGCGAGCTCGCCGACCGCCTCCTCGACCGAGGAGCAAACCGGCGTCGCGAGCTCGACGAGCGTCGAGAAGAGCTCGCCCTTCAGCCGCTCGCCGTCGAGGAGCTCGGCCGGGAACGGCGCGGGCTCGAGCGTCCCCGCGTCGAGCGAGAACAGCTCCTCCTCGATGCCGACGGACCCGGCTGGGCTCCGGCCGAAGGCGTGCGGGATCACAGCCGCAGTCTACGGTGCACCTATAGAGGCGCTCGCCCGGTCTTGAACCGGGCGAGCATCTCTGGGGAAGGGCGGCCGGAGGCCCGGGCAGGCGGGCGGGCCTCCGGCCTGACTTCCAGCGACCGCGCTGGCGATGCGGCCTGCCGGAAGCGGGGGCCCCGTGGGGCGGGGCCGTGGGCGCCGTTAGCCGGCCGCGACCGACGGCTGGCGCCCAAGGGTGATTGTCAGAGTCTTCACGGTCTTGTCGCGGTGGATCTCGAGTGTGATCGTGTCGCCCGGCTTCTTCGCCTGGACGGCGGAGCGGATCTCGTCGGCGGAGGTGACGGGCCGCCCGTCCACCTTCGTGACGACGTCGCCGCCGAGCATGTAACTCTGACCGTTGACGACGACCCGCGTATGGCCGCCGTGGAGGCCGGCCTTCGCCGCCGGACTCCCGGGCCGCACGCTGACGATGAGGACTCCGTGGTCGGCCGGCATCCGGAAGTTGTCCGTCAGCGTCCGATCCACGTCCTGCATCGAGATGCCGAGGAAGGAGTGCTCGACCTTGCCGGTCAGGAGGATCTGCGAGACGACGTCCTTCACGGTGTTGATGGGGACGGCGAAGCCGATGCCGATGTTGCCGGCGTTCGGGTCGTTGCCCCCGGTTGCGATCTGGGAGTTGACGCCGATGACCTCGCCGCGGGTGTTCAGGAGCGGGCCGCCGGAGTTGCCGTGGTTGATGGCGGCGTCCGTCTGGATGACGTGGTCGATCGCGAACCCGTTCGGCGACGTGATCTCGCGCTGGAGCGCGCTGACGATGCCGGCGGTGATCGTCCGGTCGAGCCCGAGCGGGTTCCCGATCGCGACGACCGAGTCGCCGACCTGGACCCTGTCGGAGTTGCCGAGCGGGAGCGTCGTCAGCGCCCGCGACTGGGCGTCGATCTCGAGGACGGCGATGTCGGTCGAGGGATCGACCCCGACCACTTTCGCCGGGATCTGATCCTTGCCCGAGAAGCTGACGTGGACGTCCTTCGCCCCCTGGACGACGTGGTAGTTCGTGACGATGTGGCCGGCCTTGTCGATGACGAAGCCCGAGCCGAGCGCCCGAGCCTCCTGCGGCCCGAAGAGGGGGTTGTCGCTCACGATCTGGGTCGACAGCACCTGGACGACGGCGGGCGCGGCGTTTCGGTAGAGCTGCTGGATCGTCTCGCCGTTCCCGGTGTTCCCGAACGAGGCCGGGGCCGGAGCGGCGTCGGCCTGCACCTCACGGACGATCGTGGTCGTGCCGCCGCCGTTCCACACCGCAGCGCCGATCCCGACCGCCACGCCTCCGCCGGCGAGCGCGGCGACGAGGAGGGCGGCGCCGCGAAGGAGTGCGGTTCTCATGGCACCCGTTATAGCCCCGGCCACGTTCACGTCCCGTTGCG
>JBGPNP010000344.1:0-3279 GCA_041487575.1 Gaiellaceae bacterium
AGGCGCGTGAACGTCGCGCCGTCGTACCAGGAGTCCAGGCCCGAGAGGTTTCCCGGGTGGCCGACGTCGGCGCCGGCTCCGGCCATGATCCCGACGATCGGCTCCTCGGTCGGGATCTCCATCGCCATGACGCCGTTCGACCACTCGATCGCCGGCGGATTCTCGGCGAGCCAGGGGTCGGTCGCGGCCGCGCGGGCGATCCAGTCCTCGATCTCGCGCTGCACGGCCGGGCCCCAGCCCTCGTCGTCGCCCTGCTGCGGCAGGTACATCATCGAGCAGGTGATCCGGCACGACGCCGGGTAGGTGACCCACCACTCGCCGGCCGAGATGAGCGTCGGCAGGATCGTCGGCGACGAGAGGTACGGATGGCGTAGATCGCCCCTGGCGGCCCACTCGGCGCGCAGGCGCTGGATCGCGTCGAGGATGACCATCGCCTTCTCGATCGCGTTGACCGCGCCGCCGTCGCGCCAGTGCGGCTGGAAGACCTCGGCGTGGCCCGGGCGCCCGGTCACCGTGACCGTCGGGTAGCTCGAGCCGCGGCAGGCGACCCAGACGTCGAAGCCGGTCGGCTCCGTGACGATGCCCGCGTCGGCGCGGATCCCGTGCTCGACAAGGGCCATGCTGCCGGCGCCGGAGGACTCCTCGTCGGTGTTCGTCGCCACGATCAGGTCGCCGGCGAGGCGGACGCCGAGGTCGGAGAGCACCTCGGCGGCGAAGACCATCGCCGCGACGCCGCCCTTCATGTCGCAGGAGCCGCGGCCGTAGAGCATCCCGTCGCGGATCTCGGCCCGGAAGGGGTCGCTCGTCCAGCGGTCGAGCGGCTCGGCGGAGACCGCGTCGATATGGCCGTTGAAGAGGAGGCTCTTGCCGCCGCCTGCGCCCGGGAAGCGCGCGGCGAGCTGCGGACGGCCCTCGAACGTCAGGCCCGGCGGGACGAGCGGCTTGCCGGCCATCGCGTCCGCGCTGGGCTCCCAGACCTCGACCTCGGCGCCGGCGCTGCGCAGCCGGTCGGCGAGGTGCTCCTGGAGCTTTGCCTCGTCGCGCGGCGGGTCGTCCGGGGTGCGCGCCGTCGTGTCGAAGCCGACGAGGTCGGAGGCGAGCCGGATGAGCTCGTCGCGGCGCCGGTCGATCTCGGCGCCGATCCTCTGCTCGAGGTCGGCGAGAGGCATGACAGGGAGTATCTCGCAACGGCCTATACTCCGCGACCGTGATCAGGGTCGCCGCCGTCCAGCATTCCCCGGTCTTCCTCGACCGGGACGCGACGATCGAGAAGGGCGCCGCGCTGATCGCGGAGGCGGCGGCGAACGGCGCCCGCCTCGCCGTCTTCCCGGAGACCTGGGTCCCCTGCTACCCGGCATGGATCTTCGGCGCCACCGAGTGGGAGGACGACTTCTCGAAGCGGGCCTTCGCGCGGCTCCGCGCGAACTCGGTCGAGGTGCCGAGCGCGGCCACCGACCGGATCTGCGAGGCCGCCCGCGAGCACGGGATCCACGTCGTCATGGGGATCAACGAGCTCGACGCGCAGTTCTCGGGCGGGACGATCTACAACTCGCTCCTGTACGTGTCGGCCGAGGGCGAGATCCTCGGCGTCCACCGCAAGCTCGTGCCGACGCACGCCGAGCGGATCGTCTGGGGCCAGGGCGACGGGTCGACGCTCCACGTCTTCGACACGGACATCGGGCGGCTCGGCGGGCTCATCTGCTGGGAGCACTGGATGCCGCTCGCCCGCTTCGCCATGCACGCGCAGGGCGAGCAGATCCATGTCGCCGCGTGGCCGGAGGTCCCGGAGATCCACCACCTCGCGAGCCGCCACTACGCGTTCGAGGGGCGGTGCTTCGTCGTCTGCGCGGGGCAGTTCCTCGCGCTGGAGACGCTGCCCGAGGAGTTCCGGAAAGTCGCCGCGGCCGGGAACGAGGGCCTCTCCGATGCGGCCGGGGTGCTCCTCCCCGGCGGCTCCGGGATCATCGGTCCGGACGGCTCGTGGATCGCGGGCCCGGCCGGCGACGAGGAGACGATCGTCTACGGCGACATCGACCTCGACGCGATCGGCGGCGAGTTCCAGGCGCTCGACGTGGCCGGCCACTACAACCGGCCGGACGTCTTCCAGCTCACGGTGGACGCGCGACCGCGCGTGCCGGTGTCCTGGCTCCGCGAAGGCTAGAACTCGACGACGATCAGGTCGCGCGGCAGCTTCGAGAGCGTCTCGATGCCGTCCGGGGTCATGAGGAGCGTCTCCATGTAGCTCGCCGTGAAGCCCTCGTCCCGGTCGAAGAGGATGTTCTCGTAGTTCGTGACGTAGCCGGGCTCCCAGGTGAACTGCTCCCAGGCGTCGTTCGAGAGGTACGTATGGCCGACCCAGCTCGGCGGGAGCGCGACGCCGAGAGCGTAGCCGCCGACCCACCAGACGTTCTCCGGGCCGTAGCGGGCGAAGACGTACTCCTCGGCGACGCGCTGGGCGACGTCGAGCGGGTCTCCGGGCTTCACGGCCTTCTGCACCGCGAGGACGCTGTCCCGCGTGTACTCGAGGATCGCGCGCGCCTTCGGATGATCCTGCCCGAGCGAGAAGGTGCGGCAGAGGTCGACGTGGTAGCGCTTGTAGACCCCACAGGCGTCGACGAACATGATGTCGCCGCGCTCGACCGGGCGGTGGCCGGAGGCGCCGTGCGTCCGGCACCAGACGAGCGGGCCTGCCGACACCATCGTGCGAATCGCCGGCTCCTCGCCGCCGTGGTCGGCCATGATCTCGTTCAGGCGGGCCGCGATCTGGAGCTCCGTGCGGCCGGGGCGGATGTAGTCCCGGATCTCGAGGAAGGCCGAGTCGACGATCTCGGCCGCCCTCCGCACACACTCGAGCTCGGCGGGCGACTTGACGGCGCGCACGCGGTCGACGATCCAGTCTCCGCCGACGACGGTCGCGCCGCGGGAACGGAGCCGCTCGGCAACGGTCTCGACGAGCGGCGCGCCGGGGCTCACCGTCCAGCGCTCGATCCCGACCGTGCCCTTCATCCAGCCGCGGTCGGCGAAGCCGTCTGCGACCGCGTCGAGAGCGGTCCCGTAGCTGAACCAAATCGCGTCGTCGTAGAGCGCCGTCTGCGAGGCGAGGTGGAGGTGCCGCTCGTAGTCGAGGAAGACGAGCTCTTCCGAGTCCACGGCGAGCGCGACGCCGACCGGAGCGCGCGGCGGGTACCAGATCGACTCGAAGCCCGTCAGGTAGTTGATGTTCGGCGGGCTCATGACGTAGAGGACGGCGACGCCGCGCCGAGCCATCTCCGCGCGGAC
>JBGPNP010000345.1:0-3255 GCA_041487575.1 Gaiellaceae bacterium
GCATTGCCTGGAGTGGCACTTGGTGGTCGCCACCGTAAGTACGGTCACGTTTGGCCGCGCGAAAACCAAGCAGCCCAAGGACGCAGGGAGGCCCCATACCAAGCCGGTATGGGGCCGACTGAGGACGCGGGGATGCGCCGGTTTGCAGCCGGCCAGGCGGGGCCGTATTTGCGGTGGCGACCACTTAGTCGGCGCTCGCCGAGAAGAGCAGGAGCGCCTTCTCGTCCACAAGCTCGAACTCGTCCCGCACCGCGTCGATCCTCGCGGCCTCCCCGGGCGCGTAGTCGTAGCCGTGGAGGTACGCGAGCTTGATCTCGCTCCAGTGGAGCGGCCCGGCTGCCCCGGTGACGACTCCGTCCCTGAGCTCGACCGCCCAGACGTCGCCCGTGCTCAGCTCACGCCAGAACTCGTACGTCTTCACGTCGACCTCCTTGCGCCAGATCGTCCCCCGCCTGCGGCACGACCACATCGGGACGGCCGCTGATTGCCGTTCAGTAGTTCCCCGCAGGGAGATCGGGCCGCGCACCGATGCTACGGCGCGGCTGCCCCGCGAAGATCGGCGCCATGACCACCCTTCTCGACAGCACCCGAGTCGCCGAGGCCATGCACCCCGGCACGGTCACGTGCCCTCCCGAGACGCCGCTCCGCACGGTCGCCCGGATGATGGCGCGCTACTCGATTCACTGCGTCGTCGTCCTCGCGGACATCGATGAGGCCGACTGGGACGGACGCCTCTGGGGCGTCGTCTCCGACCTCGACCTCGTCGAGGCGGCCGCCGGGGCCGACGTCGACGAGCGCACGGCCGGTGGGACGGCGGCGAGCCCGCTCATCACCATCGCGCCCGACGAGACGCTCGAGCGAGCCGCCCAGCTCATGGCCGAGCACGAGACGTCCCACCTCGTCGTCGTCGACCCGGCCTCCGACCGTCCGGTCGGGGTGCTCTCGACGCTCGACGTCGCCCGCGTCGTCGCCGACTAGGCGCTCCCGGCCGTGGGCCGGCCTCGCTCTCGTACCCTTCGCCGCGGTGGAGACCATGAAGGCGCTTCGGCGGCGGGCTCGGTGATCCCGCCCCAGCTTGGGGACGGGCGCGCCCTCGACCTCCCGACGGCCTCCGCACTGGAGGCGGCGCAGGTCCTGGCGCGGCTCGACTCGAGCGAGCACGGCCTGAGCGAGGCGGAGGCCGCGCGCCGCCTCGAGGCGGTCGGGCCGAACGCGCTCCGCAGCCACGGCGCCCGCGCGCTCGAGGTGCTCGTCCGGCAGCTTCGGAGCTACCTCCTCCTGCTCCTCTTCACCGCCGCGGTCGTCTCCTTCGCGGTCGGCGATCCCAAGGAGGGGGGAATCATCCTCGGGATCATGGGGCTGAGCGTCGGGCTCGGCTTCTTCAACGAGTACCGCTCGGAGCGCGCGGTCGAGGCCCTCCACTCGCAGATCCGGCGCGTCGCGCTCGTCGAGCGGGACGGGCGGGCGGAGGAGGTGCCGGTGACGGCGCTCGTGCCGGGCGACATCGTCGGCCTCGGCGTCGGCGACGTCGTGCCGGCGGACCTGCGCCTGCTCGAGGCGACGGAGCTCGAGTGCGACGAGTCGGTGCTCACGGGAGAATCGGAGCCGGCCACAAAGACGGCCTCCGCGTCGCCGCCGGGCGACTCGCCGCTCGATCTCGCCTCGTGCGCGTTCATGGGGACGATCGTCCGGAACGGCGCCGGCCGGGGCGTCGTCGTCCAGACCGGCAGCGCGACCGCCTTCGGCGAGGTCGCTCTGCGGCTCGGCGAGCGGCACGAGCAGACCTCCTTCCAGAAGGGGCTGCAGGCCTTCTCGGGCCTGCTCGTCCGTGTGACCGTCCTCCTCGCCGGCTCGATCTTCGTCATCAACGCGTCCTTCGGCCGCTCCTGGCTCCAGTCGGGGCTCTTCTCGCTCGCGATCGCCGTCGGCCTGACGCCCCAGCTCCTCCCCGCGATCGTCACGGTCAGCCTCGCCACGGGAGCGCGGCGCCTCGCACGGCGGTCCGTCGTCGTCAAGCGCCTCGTCTCGATCGAGGATCTCGGCAACATCGAGGTGCTCTTCACGGACAAGACCGGCACGCTCACCGAGGGGAGGATCGCGTTCGAGCGCTCGCTCGGCCCGACCGGGAAGCCGGATCCCGGCATCCACCTGCTCGGGCTCGTCTGCAACGAAGCGACCTTCGTGGACGGAGCCGCCGTCGGCGGGAACCCGCTCGACCGGGCGCTCTGGGAGGCGCCCGAGGCGCCGCGCTCCGGTGCGCAGGGGTGGCGACGGGTGGCGGCCGCCCCCTTCGACCACGAGCGACGGATGGCGTCGGTGCTCGCGGAGAGCCCGGAAGGCCGCCGCGAGCTCCTCGTGAAGGGCGCTCCCGAGTCGGTCCTCGCGCGCTGCCCGACCGTCCCGCCGGAAGCCGGCCCGGTGCTCGACGAGCTCTTCGCCGCCGGCAGCCGCGTCGTCGCCGTCGCCGCCCGCGAGGCGGACGGGCTCGCGTCGGCCGGCCCCGCCGAGGAACGGGACCTCGAGCTCCGGGGCTTCCTCGTCTTCGCCGACCGGGCGAAGGCGGACGCGGCAGGCTCCCTGGCGCGGCTCGCGCAGCTCGGCGTGGCGGTCAAGATCGTCACCGGCGACAACGGGCGGGTCGCGGAGACGATCTGCCGCCGCCTCGGGCTCGCCCCCGGCCGCACCGTGACCGGCGCCGAGCTCGGCGCGATGAGCGACGAGGACCTCCGCGCCGCGCTCCCCGAGACGACGATCTTCGCGCGCGTCACGCCCGAGCAGAAGTCGCGCATCATCCGCGCCCAACGCGCGCTCGGCGCCGACGTCGGGTTCCTCGGCGACGGCGTCAACGACGCCATCGCCCTCCACGACGCCGACGTCGGCATCTCGGTCGACTCGGCCGTGGACGTCGCCAAGGACGCCGCCGACGTCGTCCTCCTCACGAAGGACCTCGGCATCCTCGCGGACGGCGTCGTCGAGGGCCGGCGCATCTTCGCGAACACGATCAAGTACGTCCTCATGGGGACGTCCTCGAACTTCGGCAACATGTTCAGCGCCGCCGGGGCGTCGCTCTTCCTCTCCTTCCTGCCGATGCTGCCGACGCAGATCCTCCTCAACAACCTCCTCTACGACGTCAGCGAGATGACGATCCCGACCGACAACGTCGACGAGGAACTACTCGCGCGGCCCTCTCAGTGGGACATCCGCCTGATCCGCCGATTCATGGCCTTCTTCGGCCCGATCTCGAGCGTCTACGAC
>JBGPNP010000346.1:0-3253 GCA_041487575.1 Gaiellaceae bacterium
CGGGCCGAGGGCGACACGCCGGAGTGGCGGCCGAGCGGCCTCGAGCTCCCGGTCGCCGGCTCCGCCTGGCGCGACATGTGGAAGGCCGCGGAGGGCAGGGAGCCTCCCCAGGAGGAGGCGTGGGCCTGCGTCCTCGGCTTCCGCAGCGGGGCGGTCGGCACCCTGCATCTCGACTGCCTCGACCGCCTGAACGAGCGGGTCGTCCTCACGGGCAGGCAGAGCTCGGTGACCGTGGAGGGCTGGCGGAACGTGACCGCTTACCTGCCCGGCCGCGAGACTCCCGAGGTCTTCGAGCCGAACGACCAGCTCCCCGGCGACGCTCTCGACCCGCGCCACCTGCACGGCTTCGCCGGGGAGGTTCGTCATTTCGTCGAGTGCGCCCGCGACGGGCGGCGTCCCGACGTGACGATCGACGACGGGATCGCGGCGATCGCGATCGAGCTCGCGCTCAAGCGTTCGGTCGCCGAGCGGCGGCCCGTCGATGTAAAGACCTAGCAAAGGAAGGACATGGACAAGCACGGCGCCGAGTACTACGACGGGATCCAGGAGCGGCTGTACACGGCGGTGATCGCCGACGTCATGGACGAGCTCGGCTACACACGCCAGGTGATGAGCCACGAGATCCGGCCGCTCTTCGACGACGCGAAGATCGTCGGGAGGGCGGCGACGATGCTCGCGTCCGAGGTCTACGAGCTGCCCGCCAAGCCGTTCGATCTCGTGATGCAGCTCCTCGACGAGCTCGTGCCGGGCGAGGTGGTCTGCTGCACGCAGCAGGGCTCGACGCGCGCTGCCACGTGGGGGGAGCTGCTCTCCACCCACACGCGAGCCATGGGCGGCCGCGGTGCCGTCCTGGACGGCCTCACCCGCGACTCCTGGGGGATCATCGACATCCGCTTTCCGGTGTTCGCCAGGGGCCTGACCCCCGCCGACTCGAAGGGCCGCCTCGATGTGATCGCGATCCGGGTGCCGATCGAGATGGGCGGCGTGCTCGTCCACGACGGCGACCTCGTCGTCGCCGACTACGACGGTGTGCTCGCCGTTCCGCAGGCGATCGAGGACGAGGTGATGGCGAAGGCCCTCGAGAAGGTCTCGGGCGAGAACGTCGTCCGGGAGATCCTGGCTGCGGGCGCGAGCATCCGGCAGGTGTTCAAGGACTACGGAATCCTCTGAAAGGGGGAAGGATGGGGAAGCAGGAGATCCGGACCAGCGAGGCGGCCACCCCGGGCGGCGCTTACTCGCAGGGCCTCCGCGCCGGGGACTTCGTCTACGTCTCCGGCCAGGGGCCGATCGACCCGGCGACGGGCGAGATCGTCGGCGAGACGATCGAGGAGCAGACGGAGCGGACGCTCGAGAACGTGAAGGCGATCCTCGCGGCGGCGGGGGCCTCGATGGCGGACGTGGTCAAGTCCACCGTCCACCTCTCCGACCTCTCGCTGTTCCCGCGCTACAACGAGGTCTACGCGCGCTACTTCCCCGACCCGAAGCCGGTCCGGACGACCGTCGGCAGCGACCTGCTCGGGATCATGATCGAGATCGACGTGGTCGCCTACGTGGGAGGGTAGTAGACCTCTCTCGATGGTCGTCGACGTCCACACGCACGCGCCGCTTCGCTGGCTCATGCCCGACTACCACGCCGGCGTGCGACCCGGCGTCGAGCTCAAGCTCGACTTCACCTTCGAGGAGCACTGGGAGACGCTCTCGCCGATGGTCGATCGCATGGTCGTCCTCGATCTCGCGCGCGGCGCCGAGAACCAGAATGACGAGATCGCCGGCTACGCCCGCCAGCATCCCGGGCGCGTCATCGGTTTCATGTCCGTCGATCCGACGCATCCCGCCGCTGTCGCGGAGATGCAGCGCGCCTACGACCTCGGCCTTCGGGGGCTGAAGCTCGGCCCGATCTACCAGAACTTCCACCCGCTCGACGGGCGGGCGTTCGAGGTCTACCGGAAGGCCGCGGAGCTCCGCCTCCCGATCGTCATCCACCAGGGCACGACCTTCCCTCGGCGTGCGCCGCTCAAGTACGCCGACCCCCTCCTCCTCGAAGAGGTGGCCTGGGCCTTCCCCGAGCTCCAGATCGTGATCGCCCACATGGGCCACCCCTGGATGGCCGAGACGATCGTGCTCATCCGCAAGCACCCCAACCTCTACGCGGACATCTCCGCGCTCCACTACCGGCCCTGGCAGTTCTACAACGGCCTCGTGCTCGCGCTCGAGTACGGCGTCGACGAGAAGCTCCTCTTCGGGAGCGACTGGCCGTTCACGACGCCCGCCGAGACGGCGGCCGAGCTCCGGCGGATCAACCGCTTCACGGAGGGCACGTCCCTGCCGCGAGTCCCCGAGGAGGTGATCGAGGCGATCATCAGCCGTGACAGCCTCGCGCTGCTCGGCTTGTCTTAGGGGCTCTTTGTTTCCACCCTCGATCGGAGGAGAGCATGGCGAAGTACGGAGTGGGCATCATCGGCGCGGGCTGGGTCGCCGGGGAGTACGTCAAGGTCTTCCGCGACCACCCGCTTACCGACCTCGTCGGGATCTACAACCGAACGCCCGGCAAGGCCACGCGCCTCCTGCAGGAGCACGGGGTCGAGGCGAAGGAGTACGCGTCGGTCGACGAGCTCTTCGACGACGAGCGCATCCACATCATCGCCTCGTGCACGCACCCCGACGTTCGGGCGGAGCACTGTGTCCGGGCCGCGGAGACCGGGCGCCACATCGTGATCGAGAAGCCGATCGGCCTCGAGCCTGCGCACACCCAGGCGATCCGCGAGGCGGTCACTAAGGCCGGTGTCAAGACGGTCGCGAGCGTCGTGCTCCGCTGGAACCCGCAGTTCGTCACCGTCCGGCAGATGATCGCGGACGGCGTCCTCGGCGACCTCGTCTACGGCGAAGCCGACTACTGGCACCCGCTCAAGGCGGCCTACCCGGGCTACCGGTCGTTCGTCTCCTGGGAGCGGGGCCGGAGCTCGTTCATCGCCGGCGGCTGCCATGCGGTGGACATCTTGCGCTTCCTCGGCGGCGAGATCGTCGAGGTGGCCGCCTTCTCGATGCCGAAGAAGCTGAACATCGACTACGAGTACGACCCGAACGTCGTCGCCTCGCTGCGGTTCGCGAACGGCGCGATCGGGAAGCTCGCGACGATCTTCGACGCGGATACGCCCTACATCTTCAACTGCCGCCTCTTCGGCACCGAAGGAACGATCCAGAACAACGCGGTCTACTCGTCGAAGCACTTCCCCGGGTCGCTCGGCTACTGGTC
>JBGPNP010000347.1:0-3245 GCA_041487575.1 Gaiellaceae bacterium
CCCGATGAGGAACATCCCGATCAGGACCGAGACAGCGGAAGCGACGGTCGTCGAGACATTGGCGCCGATCGAGCGGATCGCCTCGGAGAACACCAGGCGGATTCGGGTCATTCCTCCGCATACCCCCCGCGACGCTCGTCGCGCACGAGCTTCCCAGCTTCGAGCGCGATCACGCGCTTGCGCATCTTGTCCACCATCTCGCGATCGTGCGTCACCATGAGAATCGTCGTCCCCGTGCGGTTGATCCGGTAGAGGAGCTGCATGATCCCGACGGAGGTATCGGGGTCGAGATTGCCGGTGGGCTCGTCGCAGATCAGTAGCGCCGGGTGATTGACGAACGCGCGTGCGATCGAGACGCGCTGCTGCTCGCCGCCGGAGAGCTCGTCCGGGAACGAGCCGGACTTGTGCGAGAGGCCGACGAGGCCGAGCACCTCGGGCACCTTCATCCGGATCGCCCGCTTCGACTCTCCCTGCACCTTGAGCGCGTAGGCCACGTTCTCGGAGGCGGTGCGGTTCGGGAGGAGCTTGAAGTCCTGGAAGACGCAGCCGATGTTTCGCCTCAGCATCGGCACCTTCGAGCGCTTGAGGCGCGCGAGCTCGCGGCCGCCGACGATGATGCGCCCGCTCGTCGGCTCGATCTCCTTGAGAAGGAGGCGGATCATCGTCGACTTGCCGGAGCCGGAAGCGCCGACGAGGAAGACGAACTCGCCCTTGTCGATCGAGAGCGAGATGTCCTTGACCGCGACGACGCTCGGCTCGTAGACCTTGGTGACGTTCGCGAAGACGATCATCGGCGCCCCGGTCGGGCGCGGCGTCGTCTCGTCGCCGGCCGTCAGCAGAGCCGTGGAGAGCTCGGGATCGCGCGGGTGGATGGCTTCCTGCACCGGTTCAATCAGTGGGTCGCCCGCAGAGGGCGGGGCCGGTTTGGTGTACCGGCCGCCGAGTCTACCGCAACCCTCGGCTCTTTACGCCGCTCAGCGGGCGTCTCCTGCCGCCCTGCGGAGCAGGTAGGCGTGGATGAAGCGGTCGATGCCGCCGTCGAGGACGCCCTGCGTGTTGCCGTCCTCGACGTTCGTGCGGTGATCCTTGACGAGCTGGTACGGGTGGAGGACGTAGCTCCGGATCTGGCTCCCGAAGCCGGCGTCCATCACGACTCCGCGCTCCCTCGCGAGCTCCGCCTCGCGCTTCTCCTCCTCGTGCTCGGCGAGCCGGCTCCGGAGGATGCGCATGGCCGTCTGGCGGTTCGAGAGCTGCGAGCGCTCGTTCTGGCACTGGACGACGATCCCCGTCGGCAGGTGGGTGATCCGGACGGCGGAGTCGGTCTTGTTCACGTGCTGGCCTCCCGCGCCGCTCGCCCGGTACGTGTCGACGCGGAGGTCGGCGTCGTCGATTTCGAGGCCGGCGTCCTCCGAGAGGAGCGGCGCGACGATCACCTGGGCGAACGATGTGTGCCGGCGGTGAGCCTGGTCGAAGGGCGAGAGCCGGACGAGCCGGTGGACGCCCCGCTCGGCCTTGAGCGTCCCGTAGGCGTTCTCCCCGTGGACCGTGAACGTCGCCGACTTGAGCCCCGCCTCCTCGCCCGGGGAGGCTTCGATCAGCTCCGTCTTGAAGCCGCGGTCGGCCGCCCAGCGCAGGTACATGCGGAGCAGGATCTCGGCCCAGTCCTGCGCGTCGGTGCCGCCGGTGCCGGCGTGGATCGACACGACGGCGTCGCCGGCGTCGTACCCGCCCGCGAAGAGCGCGTCCTCCTGCAGGCGCGCGAGCTGCCCGCGGAGAGCGACGGCTCCCTCGAGCACCTCGTCGAGCTCGCCGTCGTCGGAGGCGAGCCCGGCAAGCTCCTCCAGGTCGTCCGCCTCGAGGAGGAAGGCGTCGTAGCGCTCGAGCCGGCGCGAGAGCCGAGCCTGCTCGGCGGAGAGCTTGGCGGCCCGCTGCTGCTCGTCCCAGAAGCCCGGCCGGCCCATGGCCTGCTCGAGCTCGGAGACCCTGGCCCTCAGCGCATCGGGGTCAAAGGTAATCACGGACCCAGCGGAGCTGGACCCTGATCTCCTCGAGCTCCCTGTCTACGGCGGCGCGGTCGGCCATCGGGCTCCCTACGCGCCGTGACACTTCTTGTACTTCTTGCCGGAGCCGCACGGGCAGGGGTCGTTGCGGCCCACCCGGTCCCATTCGGAGGCGACGCGCTGCTGAGTCACGACGGCCGAGGTCACGCCCGCCGCCGCCACAGCGCCCGCGTCGGCGCCAGCCGCGAGGATCGCGTCCGAGCCGGCGAGCGACTCGTGCTCGTAGACGAGCCCCCCGTCCGGCGCGGCCGCGTACTCGAGCTGCTCGGCCTCCTCGGGCTCGATCTCGACGCGCAGGAGGTAGCGGGCCACCTCCTCGCGGATCATCTGGCTGAGCTCCTCGAACATCACGTGACCCTCGGAGCGGTACTCGACGAGCGGATCCTTTTGCGCCATCGCGCGCAGGTGGATGCCCTCGCGCAGGTACTCCATCGCGTCGAGGTGCTCGCGCCAGCGAACGTCCACGACCTGGAGGACGAGGAAGCGCTCGATCTCGCGCATGAGCTCGGGGCCGAACTGCTCCTCCTTGGCCTCGTAGGCGTCGCGGGCGTCCTCCTGGAACTCGGCCATGAGCTCCTCACGGCTAAAGCCCTTCAGCTCCGCCGGCTCGATCTCGGTCTCGTAGAGGCCCTCCATCTCCCGGTAGAGGCCTTCGAGGTCCCACTCCTCCTGGTAGTCGGACTCGGTGTGCTGGAGGACGAGCCGCTCGATCAGCTCGCCGATCCAGTCGCGGATGTCGTCGGAGAGGTCCTCGCCCTCGAGGACGGAGCGTCGCTGCTCGTAGATGACCTGGCGCTGGATGTTCATGACGTCGTCGTACTTGAGGACGTTCTTGCGCGAGACGAAGTTCTGCTCCTCGACCTTCTTCTGCGCGCTCTCGATCTGGTTCGAGAGGATCTTCGCCTCCATGGGCTGGTCGTCCGGGATCTTGAAGCGGTCGATGATGTTGTAGATCCGGTCGCCGGCGAAGAGGCGCACGAGCTCGTCCTCGGCGGCGAGGTAGAAGCGCGTCTCACCCGGGTCGCCCTGGCGGCCCGAGCGGCCGCGAAGCTGGTTGTCGATCCGGCGAGCCTCGTGGCGCTCGGTGCCGAGGACGTAGAGGCCACCGGCCTCGACGACGCCCTCGCCGAGCTTGATGTCGACGCCGCGGCCGGCCATGTTCGTCGCGATCGTGACCGCCCCGAG
>JBGPNP010000348.1:0-3245 GCA_041487575.1 Gaiellaceae bacterium
CCGGAAGGGCGAGCTCGCGGCCGGCGTGCCGGCGACGCGGGCGAGAGCATCGGTCGCGGTCGTGAGATCGGCCGGGTGGACGAGGCCGAGCCCGCTCTCGCCGACGAGCTCGTCGTCTCGAACCCCAGCACCCGCTCGATCGACGGGCTCGCGTAGCGGACGAGCGTGTCGGGACCGACGACCGCGATGATGTCCGACGAGTGCTCGATGAGGGAGCGGAAGTGCCGCTCGCTCTCTCGCAGGGCAACGAGCTGCTTGCGCTCGGTGGCGTCGACGGCGAGTCCGATCGCGCCCACGATAGAGCCCTGAGCGTCTCGGAGGGGCTCCACACGGACTTCGAAGTCCCGCTCGTCGATTCGCAACTCGTACTCCGCGGACTCTCCCGTCAGGGCACGGAGGTGAGCGGCGATCGGCGGGGTCCTCGGATCGTCGGTGGCGAAGGCCTCGTAGAGCGTACGCCCGAGGTTCGCGCTCGGATCGCGGCCGAGGCCGGCGAGGCCGCCTCCGAGAACGGACGTCCGGCGAAGGTCGGGATCGACGGTCCAGAGGACGGCGGGCAGCTGAGCGGCGAGGAGGCCAAGCTCGGCCTCGCTCGTCCGCATCGCCTCCTCGGCGCGTTTGCGCTCGCTCACGTCGCGGATCGCGGCCGCGACGAAGAGGCCGTCTTCCCTCTCGAGCGGGGCGAGGCTGATCTCAACCGGGAACTCGCTCCCGTCCCGGCGGCGCGCGGTGAGCTCGAGGCCGCTTCCCATCGGTCGTCGCCGCGGGGCCTCGGCATACGCGGCACGGTGCCGCGCGTGCGCCGAGCGGAAGCGCTCGGGAACGAGGATCTCGACTACTTCCCCGAGGAGCTCCTCCCGGCTGTAGCCGAACGTCCGCTGGGCCTCGGCGTTCGCCGCGACGACGCGCCCATCCCTATCGCTGACGACGACGGGGTCGGGCATGCACTCGAGGAAAGCCAGAAAAGGTGCGTCCACCTGCCCAGAGTCCTTCCCTCGGGGGTCGGACTTGACGTTAGTCGGGGTCTCGATCGTGCGTGTCGGCCGTTTGGGCTTTACGGCCTAGAGACGCATTGGGAGCCCGAGCAGATTCGGTCCCTACACCGCCTTCCCGGGCACGGTCTCCAGCGGCGAGGCGGCGAGCGCGGCCTTGAGCTCCTCACCCTCGAGCGTCTCCCGCTCGAGCAGGAGCTGAGCCAGTCCGTCGAGGTCGGATCGGCGCTCCGCGAGGGTCCGCGCCGCGCGCTCCTCCGCCGCCTCGAGGAGCCTCCGCACCTCGGCGTCGACCATGGCGGCGAGCTCCGGCGAGAGGATCTCCGGGCGGCCGCCGTCGGTCGGCAGGAAGAGCGGGCCCCGGGCGAGCGCGACCGGGCCGATCTGCTCGCTCATCCCGAACTCCTCGACCATGCGCCGCGCGAGCAGCGTCGCCTCGCGGAGATCGGAGAGAGCGCCGGTCGAGAGCTCGCCGTAGACGAGCCGCTCGGCGGCGCGGCCGCCCATCATGACGGCGAGCCGGTCCTCGAGCTCCGGCTGGGTGATGAGGTAGCGGTCGTCGGCGGGGAGCTGCTGCGTCATGCCGAGGGCGGCGATGCCGCGCGGCACGATGGAGACGCGGTGCACCGGGTCGGCGTGCGGGAGGGCAAGCGCGACGAGGGCGTGCCCGAGCTCGTGGTAGGCGACCCGCTCGCGCTCGGGCTCGGTGAGGACGCGCGACTTGCGCTCGAGGCCGATCGAGACCCGGTCGATCGCCTCCTCGAGCTCGGCCATGCCCACGGCGTCCTTCCCGCGGCGTGCCGCGAGGAGCGCCGCCTCGTTGACGACGTTCGCGAGCTCTGCGCCGGCGAAGCCCGGCGTGCGCGCCGCGAGGACGTCGAGGTCGACGTCCTCGGCGAGCTTCACGCCGCGCACGTGGACGCGGAGAATCGCAGCCCGCCCGCGCCGGTCGGGCCGGTCGACGACGACGTGGCGGTCGAAGCGCCCGGGCCGCAGGAGCGCCGGGTCGAGCACCTCCGGGCGGTTCGTCGCCGCCATGATGATGACGCCGGCCGTCGGGTCGAAGCCGTCCATCTCGCTCAGGAGCTGGTTGAGCGTTTGCTCGCGCTCTTCGCTCCCGCCGAGGCCGCCTGCCATGGCGCCGGCGCGCGAGCGGCCGATCGTGTCGAGCTCGTCGATGAAGACGATGCAGGGCGCCTTCGCCTTCGCCTGCTCGAAGAGGTCGCGCACGCGCGCCGCGCCCATGCCGACGAAGAGCTCGACGAAGTCGGAGCCGGAGAGGTAGAAGAACGGCACGCTCGCCTCGCCCGCCACGGCGCGGGCGAGCAGGGTCTTCCCCGTGCCCGGCGCGCCGACGAGGAGGACGCCCTTGGGGATGCGGCCGCCCAGGCGGCGGTAGCGCTCGGGGTTGCGTAGGAAGTCGACGACTTCCTTGAGCTCGTCGACGGCCTCGTCCACGCCGGCCACGTCGGCGAAGGACGTGTGGAGGTCCTCCCGGTTGACGATCTTCGCCTTCGCGCGACCGAAGCTGATCGCGCCGGCGCCCGCTCCCATGCGACGGAAGAAGAAACCCCAGAGGGCGAACAGGAGGAGGAGCGGCAGGAGCCAGCCGAGGACGGTCGTGAGCGCGCGCCCGAACCCGCTCGGCCGGGAGCCCGAGAACTCGACCTTGTGGGCCTGGAGCTCCTCGAGCAGCGCGGCGTCGTCGACCCCGGGGGGCCGGGTGGAGACGAAGTCGAAGCGCTTGCCGCCCTGGCGGTAGACGCCGTTCACCTGCTCGGCCGAGATCTTCACCTGCTCCACCTGTCCTGCGCGCACGAGCTGGAGGAACTGCGAGTACGGGATCGTGCGCTGGCTCGGGTTGAAGGCAAGCAGCCGCGAGAGGACGAACGCGAGCAGGATCCCCATGAGGATCAGGGTCACCCACCTTCGCCCGTTCTGCCGCTGCTGCGTCGGTCCGTCGGCCATGACCTATCCGCCGGTCCGCGCCGCGAGATAGGCGACGCAGCCGTCGAGGGTCGCGAGCTTCGGGTAGTCCGTCTCGGGGACAGCGACCCCGAGCTCCTTGTCGAGAGCGATGACGAAGTTCAGGAAGTCCATGGAGTCGATGTCGAGCTGGTCGCGCAGCGGCACGTCCGGCTCGAGCTCAGCCGGGTCGGCCTCGGGCGCGACCTCGCTCAAGGCGTGAAAGACGGCGCCCCTGATCTCGTCGTCGGTCATAGCTTCTCGGGCTCCTGGAGGAGGCGCTCGACG
>JBGPNP010000349.1:0-3238 GCA_041487575.1 Gaiellaceae bacterium
CGGCCCGTCGAGGAGCGTCTGCGAGCCGGCCTCGATCACCGCCGGCGCTTCCAGCACCTCCCGGCGCAGGTCGGCCGCGCCGACCGTGAGCGCGGCGGGCGCGCCTCCCGGGGCTCCGATCGAGCCGAAGCCGGCGCCGGCCGGCCCGTCGTTCCCCGCGGCGGCGACGACGAGCGTGCCGAGCCGCGCGGCACCGGCGACGGCGCGCGCCTCCGGGCTGTCGGCGAAGGCGGCGTACGGCTCGACGACGGCGGCAAGGGCGATACGCGCCGCGTCCTCGGCGGAGCCGTCGCCGTCGGGATCGACGGCCCGCTCGAGCCCGGCGATCAGCTGGTCGCCGCGGCCGAAGAGCGCAAAGGAGCCGCCGTCCGCCCGCTGCCAGCCGAGCACGCGGATCGGGAGCAGGTGCGCGCCCGGCGCGACCCCGTGGAGCCCGGCCGGCCCGCCCGAGCCGGCGACGAGGCCGGCGACCCGCGTCCCGTGCGCCTCGAGCAGCCCCGGCTTCGCCGCGGCGTCGGGCCGGTCGTCCCGCCCGACAGTGTCCCAGCCCGGGAGGAAGCGGCCCCGAAGGTACGGGTGCCCCAGGTCGAAGCCGGTGTCGAGGATCGCGACGGTGACGCCGCTCCCGTCGCGGCGCCCGAGTGAGAGAGCCGGCCGCCGCCCGCTCTGCTCGCCGAACTCGGGCTCCGAGAGGACGTCCGCGGAGAGGGAGGCGGGGTAGACGGTCCGCACGGGATAGACGCCCAGCACGCCCGGAGCGCGCTCGACCTCGGCGAGCGCGCGCGGCCCGAGCGCCGCCGAGAAGCCGTTGAGCGTCCGCGTGAACCGGTACTCGACCTCGATCCGCACGCCGCGCCGCCTGAGGAGAGAGAAGAGGATCTGCTGCGCGCCCAGCGCATCGCGCGTCCAGCGGCGCTCGTCCGCGGCTGCCGGCTTCGCGACGGCGCCCGCGACCCGGTCCGCGAGCGACGGCGCCGTCAGGACGACGATGACCCGCTGCGGCGCTGCCGCCTGGGGGCGCTCGCCGAGCACGCTCCTCCACTCGGAGACCCCGGCCCCGGCAGCCGCGGCCAATGCGAGCGAAGCGGCGGCAAGAGCCAGGGAGACGCGGCTAAGTCGTCTGAGCCGCTGAGGCATAGGCATCCAGGGCAAGATAGTCCGGGCAGAGGATGGGCTCGAGGAAGTGGGCCGCCGACGCGATCATGGCTGCGTTATCGGTACAGAGGGCCGGCGGCGCGAGTGCCGCCCCGTGGAGCGCCGACCTGAGCTCCGAGTTCGCGGCCACGCCGCCGACCACGGCGATCCGGGCGGCGTCCAGAGCCTCGGCGGCCGCGAGCGTCCGGTCGACGAGCGCGCGCACGATCGCCCGCTGATAGCTCGCCGCGAGGTCGGCGCGACGCCGCTCGAGCTCGTGGGGCGAGAGGTCGCGGACGGCGTAGAGGAGCGCCGTCTTCAGTCCCGAGAAGGAGAAGTCAAGCCCCGGCACGCGGGCGACCGGGAAGGAGAAGGCCTCCGGGTCGCCTTCCCGCGCAAGCCGGTCGACCGCGGCGCCGCCCGGATAGCCGAGGCCGAGGAGCCGGGCGCCCTTGTCGAAGGCCTCGCCCGCAGCATCGTCGAGCGTCGTGCCGACGACGTGGAAGCCGGAGCGTTCGCGGACGTCGAGGAGCATCGTGTGCCCGCCGCTCGCGAGCAGGCAGAGGAAGGGCGGGGCGAGCGGCTCGGGCTCGAGGTAGAGCGCGGCGACGTGCCCGTGGAGGTGGTCGACCGGGACGAGCGGGAGCCGCCGCGACCAGGCGATCGCCTTCGCGGCCGCGAGCCCGACGAGGAGCGCGCCGATCAGGCCCGGGCCGCGCGTGACGGCGACTTTCTCCACTACGTCGAGCGTCGCACCGGCCTGCCCGAGAGCCTCGCGGACGACGGGCGCGACGAGCTCGAGGTGGCGCCGCGCGGCGACCTCGGGGACGACCCCGCCGTAGCGGGCGTGCAGCTCGGCCTGCGAGGCGACGACGCTCGAGAGGACCCGCCCGTCCGCGACGAGCGCCGCCGCGGTCTCGTCGCAGGAGGTCTCGAGGCCCAGGATCACACGACCTTTTCCGCTTCGCGCAAAAGCTCGACCAAAAGATGCCGTTTCTCCCATCAAGCTACTCCTGGTTCCTTTAGCGTCTCTCGGCCCCGGCCGAGAGACGCTGCGGCGGGTCCTTCCACATGATGAGGGCGTCCTCGCGGTTGTCCGTGTAATAGCCGCGCCGCACGCCCGTCGCCCGGAAGCCGTGCTTCTCATAGAGGGCGATCGCGACCCCGTTCGAGACCCGCACCTCGAGCGTGTAGCCGCGGCGAGCGTCGCCCGCGGTCAGCACGAAGAGCTCGTCGAGGAGCTGCGTGGCGATGCCGCGCCGGCGGCACGAGGAGCAGACGGCGACGTTCATGATGTGCCACGCGTCGACGTAGCGCGACACGATCAGGTACCCGACGAGGCGGCCGGTGTCGGCTTCGAAGGCGCCGAGCGCGACCGACGTGGGCTTCGAGAGCTCCCCGGCGAACATGGAGCGCGACCACGGGGTCGGATACGCGTCCCGCTCGATCGGCTCGATCTCCACGAGATCGGCGAGCGTGAGACGGCGGAGCTCGATCAACTCGAGCTCTTCCGCCTCGCGCAAGAGCTCGACCAAGAGACACCCATTGAGCCAGCCGAACGTTGCACCATCTTCTTAGAGCCTCTAACAGAACGAAGCACGGGCCGCTCGGCCGCGCTGAACGGTGCGATGCCGCGCCCTCGGTCGCGCCCATATCTGGCTCGATATGGGCGCTCCCTGCGTCCTTGCCTCACACCGCCCAGCGCACCCGATCGACGCGTGGTCATTCCGTTAGGGGCTCTTGGAGTTTCTTCGCCGAGCGAAGAAACTCTGCGTCGGGAACCCTGAGGTAGATCGGCTCGGCGGCCTCCGCGGGGCCGAAGTCGCGCGCGAGCGCCGCGTGGTGGCGGGCCCACGGGACGTGGACGTCGCTCCCGTCGTCCGGGACGTCCCCGCCCGCCGCCGCGATGACGGCACGGTAGCGAACGGCCCCGTCGCCGACGTAGCGGCCGCCCGGCTCGACCCCGAGCTCCTCCGGCCGGCAGACGCGCGGCGCGCCGTCCGCGAGCGTGAAGACCTCCTTGCGGCGGGCGTCGAGCACGGGGACGGCGCCGGGCGATCCGGCCGCGAGCGCGGCCAGGGTCGAGATGCCCGCGACCGGGACG
>JBGPNP010000350.1:0-3228 GCA_041487575.1 Gaiellaceae bacterium
AGGCCTCCGGCTCGCGGAGTCGCAGGGCGCCCAGATCGTCGTCCGCTCCGCGCCGACCTTCGTGGGCGCCGTCGCCGGCAACCTCGCGGCCGGGCGCGTCCCTCCGCCTGATGCGCAGGGCGGTCTCCTCGTCGTGTGCGGCTCCTACGTCCCCTCGAGCACGCGGCAGCTTGCCACGCTCGCCGGGGCGCATCCCGGCAGCCTCGTCGAGGTCGACGTGGTCGCGCTCGCCTCGGAGCGGCCCGAGAACGAGATCGACCGGGCGGCTCGGGAAGCGTCGGGCCGGCTCCGCCGGGACAGGCTCGCCGTGGTGGCGACGCCGCGCGAGCGGCCCGAAGGCACGACGACGTTCGAGGCCGGCCAGCGCATCGCAGCGAACCTCGCCGCCGTCGCTCGGCTTGTCGATCCCCAGCCGGGAGTCGTGCTCGCCAAGGGCGGTATCACCGCCGCCGTGACCGCCGGCGCGGGCCTCGCCGCGCGCAGCGGGATCGTCCTCGGGCCCCTCGTCGACGGCGTCGCGCTCTGGTGCCTCGATCGCGGCGCAGGTGAGACAATCCCGTACGTGGTCTTTCCCGGCAATGTAGGCGACGACGCGACGCTCCTCGAGGTCGTCGACCGGATCCTCCGGGCCTAGTGCGCCGGACGGTGCGCTAGTGCGCGCGTCCTTCGCCGACCTCCTAGCCGAGGCGGGCGCCCGGCGCGCCGCTGTCGGCGCTTTCACCTGCTACAACCTCGAGACCGCGATCGGGGTGCTCCGTGCGGCGGAGCGGCGCCGGCGTGGAGTCATCCTCCTGCTCGGCGAGAAGAGCTTTCGCGGCCCGGGGGGAGAGCTGCTCGCCGCGGCGCTCGTCGCCGCCGCCGACAAGGCCGCCGTCCCCGCCTGCGTGCAGCTCGACCATGTGAGCGACCTCGGCCTGATCGAGCGGGCCTTCGAGTGCGGCGCGGGCGCGGTGATGGCGGACGGCGCCTCCCTGCCGTTCGAGGACAACGTCGACTTCGTCCGGGCCGCCGCCGGGCTTGCCCGTCGGGCCGGAGGCCACGTCGAGGTCGAGCTCGGGGGCATCGCAGGCGACGAAGACGTCGCGCGAGCGGTCGACGCCGGCGCGCTTACCGACCCGGACGAGGCCGTCGAGCTCGTCGCCCGCACCGGTGCAGCCTGCCTTGCCGTGTCCATCGGCAACGTCCACGGCGTCTACCGCGACCCGCCGGCGCTCGACTGGCCCCGGCTCGTGGCGATCCGGGAACGCGTCGAGGTTCCACTGTCCCTCCACGGAGCGTCCGGGCTCCCCGACTCCGACGTGCACAGGGCCATCTCCCTCGGCATCGCGAAGGTCAACGTCAACGCGGATCTGCGCCGGCACTACCTCGAGGCGACCGGGCGTCTCCTCGACGAGGTGCGGCCGGGCGCTCGCGTGCTGGAGCTGAACCTCGCCCAGGCGCACGCGGTCGAGAGCGCCGTCGTGGCGAAGCTCGGCGTCTACGAGGCCTCTGTGGAGGAGAGGGTGTGACGCAGACAGGGCTCCGAGGCAAGGCCGCCCTCGTCACCGGGGGAGCAAGCGGGATCGGGCTCGCCTGCGCGCGGGCGCTCGCGGTGGAGGGTGCGCGCGTGCTCGTCGCGGATCTCGACGCGGATGCCGCAGCGGAGGCCGCGCGCGACGTCGGCGGCGAGTTCGTCGCCGTCGACGTCACCAGTCCGGACGACGCCCGCCACTCGGTCGCCGCCGCGGTGGAGGCCTTCGGCGGGCTCGACGTTCTCGTCACCTGCGCGGGCATCTTCCATGCGACGCCGCTCGACCGGATCACGCCGGAGGAATGGGACAGGATCCAGGCGGTCAACCTGCGCGGCACCTTCCTCGTCGCGCAGGCCGCGCTCGAGGCGATGATCCCGCGCAGGAGCGGCCGCATCGTCACGATCGCTTCGCTCGCGGGCCAGGCGGGCGGCCTCGCCGCCGGGGCGAGCTACGCCGCCTCGAAGGCGGGCGTCCAGGCCCTGACCAAGTCGCTCGCCCGTTTCGCGGGGCCCCACGGGATCACGGTGAACACGGTCAATCCCGGCATCATCGACACGCCGATGACCGCAGGATTGCCGGAGGAGCAGCGCGCCGGGCTCGTCGAGCGGACGCCGCTCGGCCGTGTGGGTCGCGCCGAGGAGGTGGCGGCGGTCGTCGTCTTCCTAGCTTCGGACGGAGCGAGTTACGTCCACGGCGCCCACGTGGACGTCAACGGCGGCCTCCTCATGGATTAGCCGCGGAAAATGCTGCGCATTTTTCCGCGGAGGATGCTTGTCCCGTCGCTTCGCTCGGGAGGATAGTCACCTGGAGACAAGACGATGAGCGAGGCCTATGCGCGCATCCAGCGACTCCTGGCCGGCGACGAGCCGGTCATCCTCGACGGCGGCAACGCGACCGAGCTCGAGCGAAGCCACCTCGCCGGAACCCTCAAGAACGCGGCCGACACGGGGCTGTGGGGGACCGGCGCGCTCTACCACGCGCCCTACGCCGTCCTCGACGTGCACCGAAGCTACGTCGGCGCGGGCTGCGACGTCCTCACGACGGACACGTGGGCGATCCTCGCCGCCGCCGAGCTCGAAGCGGCGGGCGGCCTCGTGAGTCGCGGCGGCGTGACGCACTGGATGGACGTCGCCCGCCTCGGGCTCAAGCTTGCCCGTCAGGCCGTCGACGAGGCGGGGAAGACGGGCGAGGTCGCGGTCGCGTTCTCCGTCAACGGCGACGTGGACGACGAGGACCGGATCGGCACGCTGCGGCTGCTCGCGCGCTGCCTCGAGGAGGACCCGCCCGACGTCGTCTTCCTCGAGACGATGTCGCTCATCCGCGAGGGCCTGACCATGCGCGCGGTCGAGCTTGCCGTCTCGACGGGGATCCCCGTCTGGCTCTCGTTCCGCCGCTGCCGTCACGGCGTCTGCGGCGTCTACGGCCAGCATTGGGGCGGCCCCGAGGGCGACCTCTTCGGCCGCGCCGCGCGGCAGTTCGAGGAGGTGGGCGTCCAGGCCCTCCTCATCAACTGCCTGCCGCCGGAGCACCTCGACGGGATGCTTCCCTGGCTCCGCGACTTCACCGACCTCCCGCTCGGCGTCTACCCGAACCTGGGCTACTACTCCGACGCGGGCTGGCGCTTCGACGAGCGGATCGGCCCGGCCGAGTACGCCGAGCTCGCGCTCCGCTGGCGCGAGGAGGGCGCCCAGATCGTCGGCGGCTGCTGCGGCACGAG
>JBGPNP010000351.1:0-3227 GCA_041487575.1 Gaiellaceae bacterium
CACGGGGAGAAGCTCCTTCCGCTTGCCCTTGAGCGAATGGTTCTCGGGAAAGTGGAGCTCGACTGAGAGGATGCCGACGTAGCCGGAGGCCATGCTCCCTATTCTCGGCCCTATGCACACGCGCCCGTCGAGCACAACCCTACGAGCCTCCGCCTTCGTTCTCCTCGCGGCGCTCTGGGCGGCCGCCGCCTTCCTCCTCTGGCGCTCGCGGCTGCCCGACGACCTCGCCCTCCCGCGACTCGACGAGCGTTCCTTCTTCGGCCCCCGGCTCCTCCACCGGGCGGAGAGCTACGAGCGGCTCGTCGACTGGGTCTCGCTCGGCGCGATCCTCGCCCAGATCGCCGCTCTCGCGGTCATGACCGCCCGGGGGCCGCGGCTCGCGCGCGGCGTCGGCCTCGGCCCGATCGGCGCAGGCGTCATCGTCGGGCTCGTGACGATGCTCGCGGCCTGGGCAGCGGGAATCCCGTTCACGGCCGTCCTCACGTGGTGGGACCGCCGTCACGGCCTCTCTGAGGAGGGCTACGTCGCGGCGGTGCTCGGCCCCTACGCCGAGCTCTTCGGGCTGACGGTGACGGCGCTCCTGATCGTCGTCGTCGTCATGGTGCTGGCGCGGAAGCTCGGGCGCTACTGGTGGCTCGCGGGAGCGCCCGCGTTCGCGGCGATCGCTGCTGCCTTCGCCTTCGTCGTGCCCTACCTCCTCGGAATCGGGACGCACCGCCTGTCCGACCCCGGCCTCTCGGCCCGCATCGACCGGCTCGAACAGGCGACCGGCGCCGGCCCGACGCGCGTCTACGTCGAGAAGGCGAGCGACCACACGACGCTCCCGAACGCCTACACGGTCGGCTTCGGGCCCTCGGAGCGCGTCGTCCTCTGGGACACGATCCTCGACGGGCGGTTCACCCGGCGGGAGATCGGGGTCGTCGCCGCCCACGAGCTCGGCCATGTCGCCCGCGGGCACGTCTGGAAGGGGCTTGCCTGGTTCGCGCTCGCCGCGCTCCCCGGCCTCTTTCTCATCTCGGAGACGGCTCGCCGGCGGGGCGGACTGGGCCTCCCGGAGAACATCCCGCTCGCGGCCCTCGCCTTCGCCGTGCTCTCGCTCTGCTTCGCGCCGGTCTCGAACGCCGTCAGCCGCCACTTCGAGCAGGAGGCCGACTGGATCGCGCTCGAGGCTACGCGCGACCCGGCCGCGATGGAGTCGCTCTTCACGAAGTTCGCCCGCGTGAGCCTCACCGACCCGACACCACCTTTCTGGGCGCAGGGCCTCTTCGGGACGCACCCGGCTGACCTCCAGCGCATCGCCATGGCCGAAGCGTGGCGGCGGCGCTCGCGCTAGACCGTCGCTCGAGACGCGCCGAGCAGCCACCCGCGCGCGGACACACTTCCGTCACGGTTTCGCAACGAAGCCGTGGCACCCCTGAGGTACCCGCGATCGCGCTCGGGGCACCGCATCGTCGGGTCGGACATGTCCGAAGGGTTTGAGGCCACTGCGCGCGACACCCGGCCGGAGGAGCTACTCAGAGGGCTCGGCGAGGAAGCGACGCACCTCGGCGAGGAAGAGATCCGGCGCGGTCTCGATCGCCCCGTGGCCCTGGCCCACGAGCTCGACCACCTGCGCGTGCGGAAGCGCGCCGGCCCCGGCAGCCGCGTCGGCTCGCACGAGATCGGAGCTCTCGGACCCGGCGAGGACTAGCGTCGGCGCGACCAAGCCCGCGAACCGCTCCGGCCGCAGCACGTAGCGGGCGTGGCCTTTCACCTCGCGGAGAAGGATCCGCGCCTGCGACTTCGTGCCGGCCACCTTCCGCCAGCCGCCTAGACGAACGGCTGCTGCGAGCCAGAAGAGCGCCCCCGTCCCGTAGTGGTCGGCTCCCCTCGCCGGGATGCCCTCGTAGAGGACGAGCTTGCCGACGTTCGGGGTGAGGAGCGCAGCCTCGAGGCTCACCAGGGCTCCGAGGGAGTGGCCGACGACGGCCGCCGGTGCTCCGACGGCGTCGACGACCGCCGCGACGTCCTCGAACTCGCGCTGGAGCGCGTAGCCCGGCGCGTCGCCACTCGCCCCGTGCCCGCGACGGTCGAGCGCAAGGACGGTGAAGCTCCGCGCAAGCTCGGGCAGGACACGCGCCCAGGTCGCCGCGTGGTCTCTCGTCCCGCCGTGCACGAGGACGACTGGCGGGCCCTCGCCCTCTCGGTGGCACGCGAGGCGAGTCCCGTCCCGCGAGACGACCTCGACCAGGGTCGCGGTCACCCGGAGCCGGCTCGGCTACTCGCGGCTGTCGTCGGCCGCTGCGGCGGGCACGTCGAGGTCGGTTCGCTCGATCTCGCGGGTCTCGTAGGCCTCGAGCACATCGCCCTCTTTGAGGTCGTTGAAGCCTTCGAGGAGGATGCCGCACTCGAAGCCGGCCTGGACCTCGCGGACGTCCTCCTTGAAGCGCTTGAGGCTTGCGATCGTCGTCTCGTAGACGACCGCGCCCTCGCGAACGACACGCATCTGGGCGTTGCGGCGGATCACGCCGTTCGTGACGTAGCAGCCGGCGATGACGCCGAGCCGGGAAACGCGGAAGAGGGCGCGCACCTCGGCCTCGCCCAGGGTCTCCTCGACCTTCTCCGGCGTGAGCATGCCGACGAGCGCCCGCTGGATGTCCTCGGTGAGCTGGTAGATGACGCGGTAGGTGCGGAGATCGACGCCCTCGCGCTCGGCGAGCTGCTTCGCCTCGGTGTTCGGCCGGACGTTGAAGCCCGCAACGATCGCGTTCGACGCCGAGGCGAGCATGACGTCGGACTCGGTGATGGCGCCGATGCCCGTGTGGAGGACGACGACGCGCACCTCCGGATGCCTGATCTTCGCGAGCTCGCTGAGGACGGCCTCGACGGAGCCCTGGACGTCGGCCTTGACGACGATGTTCAAGTCCTGGACGACTCCCTCCTCGATCCGCGTGAAGAGCTCCTCGAGCGAGACGCCCTTCTTCGTGCGGCGGGCGAACTGCTCGGCGCGAAGGCGCTGCACGCGGAGCTGCGCGAGGTGGCGCGCCTGGCGCTCGTTCTCGACGACTCGGGCGTGCTCTCCGGCGGACGGCGGCTTGTCGAAGCCGACGATCTCGACCGGCGTGCCCGGGCCCGAGCTCTTCACACGCTCGCCGCGGAAGTTGTAGAGCGCGCGCACCTTGCCCCAGGCGTCGCCGGCGACGATCGCGTCCCCGACCCGGATTGTCCCGCGGCCGACGAGCATCGTC
>JBGPNP010000352.1:0-3223 GCA_041487575.1 Gaiellaceae bacterium
CCGTTCGCTCCTACCGGCCGGGGACCCTCGACCGAGTCGTCTTTGCCGTGTTCGGCCCGGAGGCGGAGCGGGCGTTCCGCGCCGCCCTCGCCGAGGCGTAGGATCGGCGCACCATGGCGGGCGACCGGCTCAAGGGCCTCATCTGCGCCGGCGGCGAGGCGACGCGGCTCGGCGAGCTCACGCGGGTCGCCAACAAGCACCTGCTTCCGGTCGGTCGCTGGCCGATGATCTACTACCCGCTCCAGCTCCTCCAGCTCGCCGGCATCCGCGAGGTGCTGATCGTGACGGGTAAGGGCCACGCCGGCCAGCTCATCGACCTGCTCGGCGACGGGAGCATGAGCGCGCGGGGAAACGACGCGCCGCTCTTCGACCTCGATCTGACCTACAAGGTGCAGACCGAGCCGGGCGGGATCGCGCAGGTCGTCGCCATGGCGGAGGGCTTCGCCGCGGGCGGGAAGCTCGTCGTCTGCCTCGGCGACAACATCTTCGAGCACGCCGAGGTCACCGCGATCAGCGAGTTCGCCGCGGAGGAGGGCGGCGCGACGATCTTCGTCAAGGAGGTGCCGGACCCGGAGCGATTCGGGGTCGTCCTCTACGGCGAGGGCGGCCGGGTCGTGGACGTGGTCGAGAAGGCCGGCGTCGTGGACATGCGCTACCAGGCGCCACCTACCCGAGACGCCGTCGTGGGCCTCTACTGCTACGACGCCGCAGTGTTCGACATCATCCGCGGCCTCTCGCCCTCGAGCCGGGGGGAGCTCGAGATCACGGACGTCAACCGGGCCTATGCCGAGCGCGGCCGGCTCCGTGCGCGCCGCGTGAGCGGCTGGTGGCACGACGCGGGCACGCACGAGGCGCTCGCCGAGATCGGCGCGCTCGTGGAGCAGACCGGCGCGAACAAGCCGTCGTGATCGAGGGCCTCATCCGCATTCCGCTTCGCGTGTTCGCCGACGAGCGAGGCTGGTTCATGGAGAACCGCCGCGAGAGCCTGCTCACGAAGCCGACCGTCCAGACGAACATCTCCTTCTCGCGCCAGGGCGTGATCCGGGGCCTCCACTACCACGAGCGCGGCCAGGACGACCTCTTCACCTGCCTCACCGGCATGGCCCGGGTCGTCGTCCTCGACCGCGCGACCGAAGAGACCTACGTCGAGGACATCGGCGAGGCGAACCAGGTCGCCCTCTACATCCCCGGCCGCCATGCCCACGGCTTCGAGGCCCTGACCGACCTTCTCTTCTGCTACCACGTCACGAAGGAGTACGACCCGGCCGGCCCGGACGAGCACGACGTCCCGTGGGACGACCCGCGGGTCAGGCACCTGTGGAGCACCGAGACCCCGATCCTGTCACGGCGCGACGCGTCCTGATCACGGGCGCGGGCGGCCAACTGGGGGTCGCGCTCGCGGAGGTCTTCCCCGGAGCGGACGCGCGCACCCGCTCCGAGCTCGACGTGACGCAGCCGGTGGCTGTCGAGCCGCGGCCCGATCTCGTCCTCCACGCTGCCGCCTGGACGAACGTCGACGGCGCCGAGGAGGATGAGGCCGGCGCATACGTCGCCAACGTCCTCGGGACCCGGAACGTCGCCGCGCTCGGCGCGCCGGTCGTCTACTACTCGAGCGATTACGTCTTCGACGGGGTCAAGCGCGAGCCGTACGTGGAATCCGATCCGACGGGGCCGGAGTCGGCCTACGGCCGCACGAAGCTCCTCGGCGAGCGCGAGGTGCACGAGGGGTGGATCGTTCGCAGCTCCTGGCTCTTCGGCTGGACGAGCACGAACTTCGTCCGCACGATGCTCCGCCTCGGCGCCGAGCGGGACGAAGTCAGGGTCGTCGACGACCAGCGCGGCTGCCCGACGTACGTCGGGCACCTGGCCGAGGCGACCCGGGAGCTGCTCGAGCTTCCGGGAGGCGTCTGGCACCTCGCGGCGGACGGAGAGTGCACGTGGGCCGAGCTCGCCGAGGCGATCTTCGAGGAGGCGGGCCTTGGGTGCCGGGTCGTTCGCATCTCCACCGAGGAGCTGGGCCGCCCGGCGCCGCGCCCGGCGTACTCGGTGCTGCGAAGCGAGCGGGTGGGCGCGCCCCGGCTCCCGCACTGGCGCGAGGGGCTGCGCGAGTGCCTCGCGCGCCTCCGTGACTAGCATTCGTCGGATGCGCGTCCTCGTCACCGGCGGCGCCGGCTTCATCGGCAGCCACTTCGCCAAGCGGCTCGCCGCGCGGGGAGACGTCGTCGTCGTTCTCGACAAGCTGACGTACTCCGGCAACCCCGCCAACCTCGAGGGTGTCCCGCACGTCTTCGTCCGCGGCGACATCGCCGACCCGGACGCGGTGGCCCGGGCTGGAGACGGCTGCGAGGCTGTTGTCAACTTCGCCGCCGAGACGCACGTCGACCGCTCGATCCTCGAGGCCGGGGACTTCATCCGCACCGACGTCTACGGGACGCACGTCCTGCTCGAGTGGGCGCGGACGGCGGGCGCGCGCTTCGTCCAGGTCTCCACGGACGAGGTCTACGGTGACGTGCCCCCGGGCTGCTCCTCTCGGGAGGACGACCCGCTCAGGCCGTCGAGCCCGTATGCCGCCTCCAAGGCGGGCGGCGATCTCCAGGTGATCGCCTACGTCCGCACCTTTGGCGTGAACGCCTCGCTGACGCGAGGCTCGAACACCTACGGGCCGAACCAGTACCCGGAGAAGCTGATCCCGCTCTTCGTCACGAACGCGCTCGACGGCGACCCGCTGCCGGTCTACGGCGATGGGCGCCAGACGCGCGACTGGCTCCACGTCGAAGACCACTGCGCGGCGATCGACCTCGTCCTGCGCGACGGCGCCGGGGGCGAGGTCTACAACGTCGGCGGCGGCCACGAGGTCGAGAACGTCGACGTGACACGCCGCATTCTCGAGCTCACCGGCGCCGTTCCCTCCCTCGTCCGCCACGTCGCCGACCGGCCAGGCCACGACCGGCGCTATTCGCTCGACTCCACGAAGGTGCGCGGGCTTGGCTGGTCGCCGCGCCACGCGTTCGGTGAGGCCCTGGCCGCCACCGTGGCCTGGTATCGCGAGCGTGAAGCGTGGTGGCGCCCGCTCAAGTCCGGCGAGTTCCGCACGTACTACCAGCAGCAGTACGGACACCGCTGAGGCGCGGGGGTGCGCACGATCCCCGTGACGTGGAAGGACGGCGCGCGGTGCGCCGTGATGCTCTCGTTCGACCTCGACGGCGAGACGCTGTGGATCGCC
>JBGPNP010000353.1:0-3219 GCA_041487575.1 Gaiellaceae bacterium
CAGTAGAGGAGCGTTGCGAGGAGCCCGAGTACGGCGACGGAGGCGAACGTGCCTGAGAAGAGCGCGGTGAGCTGGAAGCTCGCCGGCTTTCGGTAGTCGCCGGGGAAGCCGAGCGCGAGCCCGAGGACGATGCCGACCGCGAGCACCTCCGCCGCACCGGCGGCGAGGGCGAGCGCCGCCGGGGGCGGGCGCCGGGTCAGGGAGCCCAGGAGCGTCGCGGCCCAGGCGGCCGCGCAGACCGCGAGCGGGATGACCGCGAGCCAGCCGGCGAGCGGCACCGAGCGCGCGAACGAGCTCCCGAAGGCGTCCGAGATCAGGTGGTAGAGGCCGATGAGGACGGCGAGCCCGCCGAGAGCTCCGATCGCTCCCTTCACCAGCCCTCGGCCGAGGAGCGGCCGCTGCGAGAGCACCGGGACGAGCTCGCAGATCCCGGCGACGGCCGGAATGAGGAGGGCGTATGCCAGCGGGTGGCCGAGGAACCAGATCGGGTTTCCGTAGAGCAGGCCGTCGAACGGAAACGCTGAGGAAGCCGAGCCCGCGTCGAAGAGGAAGACGATCGCCGGGATCGCTGCGAGCGGCAGCGAGAGGGCGACGGCGATGGCGAAGACGCCCGTCGCGAAGGCGAAGACGGGCAGACGGGCTCCGGTCAGCCCCGGCGCCCGGCCGACGATGAGCGTCCGGAGGAGCGGCGCGGACGCCGCGACCGCAGCCCCGGCGACGATGACGAGGGCGAGTGCCCAGAGCTGCCGCCCCTCGTCCGAGAGCGGGACGGCGTCACTCTCGAGCGTCGCGTTGCCGGCGCCGAAGCTCGCCAGGGCGAGAAACGCGGCGCCGAGCCAGAGCCAGAACCCGAGCGCGGCCAGACGCGGCCAGGCGAGCGCCCGCGCGCCGACCAGGAGCGGTAGGAGGTACGTCGAGAGGCCGAGCGCGAGGGGGAGCCCGACGAGGAAGAGCGCGCTCGTCGACTGGAGGACGCGCAGCTGCTCGAACGCGAAGGTCGAGAGGACGCCGTCGCGCCCACCCACGGCGTGGATCGCGAGCAGGAGGCTCGAGATGCCAAGAACGATGAGGAAGAGCCCCGCGGCCCACAGATAGAGGAGCCCGATGCGCTTGTGATCCGTCGAGGTGACGTAGCGCATGACCGTCCCGTCCTTCCAGGTCGGCACGACTCTGTCGGCGTTCGGGGCGGACACGTGGCGGATTCTAATCGCGGTCACCGGAGCGACCCGGGAGTACGATCCCGGCGATGGCGGGGTACTCGCGAGTGCTTCTCCCCGTGGAGGTGACGGAGCCGTTCGAGGTGTACCTCAACGGCGTCCCGCAGACGCGCGGCGCCGACTACGACTTGTTCGGGCGCGAGCTCGTCTTCTCGAAGGCGCTCGCGAAGGAGGGACGTCTCGGCCCCATGCGCTGGCTCGGCATCTTTCTCGGGATCGCCGGCACGTATCGAACGAACGATTCGGTCGACGTCGTCTACGAGGCCGGCGGTCGCCGCACCGTCGCGTCGAATCTCCCGATCATCCCGCAGGAGGCGGCTCGAGGATGACGAGCGGGATCTGCCGCGCCGCCTTCTCCTGGTACTTCGCGTAGCCCGCGTACATCTCGACGACCCTGGGCCAGAGCCGCTCGCGCTCCTCCGGCGTCGCCGTCCGGGCCCGCATGGGCCGAGCGCCGCCGCCGCGGAGCTGAACCTCGACGTCCGGGCTCGCGACGAGGTTCAGGTACCAGGCCGGATGGACGTCGGAGCCGCCGAAGGAGGCGATCACGATCGGGTGCCCGTCGTCCTCCAGGTAACCGAGCGGCGTCGTGCGACGCTTCCCGGTTCTCCGGCCCGTCGTCGTCAGGAGGAGGACACGGGCGCGTCCGAAGCGGCCGCCGACCCGCCCCCCCGTTGCGCGGTAGACGAAGAGCGCGAGTGCAGTGACCGTCTTGACGAGGGGCCGCGGCGGGCGCTTGGCCACGGTCCTACCCCGCGAGGCGGGTCGTGACCGTGCCGCCGCCGGCGACGGCGACCGCGACCGGCACGACAGCGATCCCGTACTTCCGCGCGAGCTCGGGCCGGCTCGAGACGTCCACCGTGACGACGCGGTGGCCATCGTCGCGGAGGCGCCGCTCGAGCGTCCGGCAGTCGGTGCAGAGCGGGTGGCTGAACTGGACGACGAGCTCGCCCCTGTCGTCGATGCCGAGCTCGTCCAGGTCGATCCGGTCGAGGAGGTGGGCACGGATGCCGCGGAACCGCGCGCCGATCCTGTAGATCTCGCAACCGGCGCAGAGCCCGGTCGCCGCGGCGAGCAGCGCGAGCGCGGCGACGAGGAGCCCGAGCGCCCAGCCGGCGGTCGAGAGGCTGGCGGCGTGGAAGATCGACGCGGCGCCGAGGACGCCCGCGCCGATCATGTTGGCGAAGCGGGGCGGGCGCGAGTCCTCGATCGGGCCCTCACCGACAAGCGGCTGGACGAGCTCGAAGTAGGCGAGGCAGGGAAGGCACCAGCGCCGCCCGAGGGTAAGCCCGACGACGAGCTGGGCGGCGAGGATGGCGAGGATCGGCCACCAGCCCGTGAAGTAGGCGACGAGCGCGAGCGTGCCGATGACGGTCTGGTTGAAGCGCGGCGCCCGCGCGTCGATGACGTCCGTCTCGCGGTAGGGATCGACGGTTCTCTGGCGCTTCATTTTGGGAAGTTATACCAAGATACCCACGCCATGGCGAGCGTGTACCTCTCCCGCCGCGTCCCGGGCCCCGTGGTGCAGGAGCTCGAGCGCCTCTTCGACCTCGCCGTCTTCGACGCGGAGCGCCCGGCCGGACGCGCCGAGCTGCTCGCGGGCGCGGCCGGGAAGGACGGCGTCTGCGCGATGCTCTCCGACCGCATCGACGACGAGCTCCTCGATGCCGCCGGGCCGCAGCTCCGCGTCGTCGCCAACTATGCCGTCGGCTACGACAACGTCGACCTCGAGGCCTGCACCCGCCGCGGCGTTCTTGTGGCGAACACGCCCGGCGTCCTGACAGAGGCGACGGCCGAGCTGACCTTGGCGCTCCTACTCGACCTCGTTCGCCGGGTCACGGAGGGCGACCGGATGCTCCGCCGCGGCAAGGGCTGGAGCTGGTCGCCGACCTTCATGCTCGGGACGAGCCTGCGTGGGAAGCTCATCGGGATCGTCGGCCTCGGCCGGATCGGCTCCGAGGTGGCGCGCCTGGCGGAGGCGTTCGGCATGCGGGTCGCCTAC
>JBGPNP010000354.1:0-3199 GCA_041487575.1 Gaiellaceae bacterium
CCCGATGGCGAGCACAGGCGCATCCTCCGGGTGGAGCTCGGCCCAGCGCTTGAAGGCGCCCTCGACGACGCTGCGGAACTTCTCCCAGCTGACGTCGGGCTTCTTACGAAACAGCTCGACGTAGTACACCTAATCCTCGGCCACGTCCGGGACCTCGTCGAGGAAGAGGCGCTCGGAGAGGTCGATGTGGGCGACGACCGCCTGCTCCGCCTGGTCGGGATCGCCGGTGGCGATCGCGGTGACGATCGGCTCGTGGAGCATGACGAGCTGCCGCTTGTCCGAGTCGGCATGGGCGACGCTGTCGAGCGTCTGCATGAGCCGGCTCTGGTCGGCGAGCTGCTGGTAGAGACGGATGAGCCACGCGTTGCCGGTGAGGTCGCAGAGAGTCGTGTGGAAGCGGTGGTCGACCTCGGCCATCGCGAGCGGGTCGCCTTCCCGGGAGGCCTCGTCCATCTCGCCGACGATCTGCCGTAGCCGCGCGACCGCGTCCCCGCGGCCGGTCGCGACGGCGATCCGCCGCGCGGCGAGCCCCTCGAGCGCCCGGCGACAGTCGTACACGTGCTGGACGCTGCTACGGGAAAGGCGGGTGACGAACATGCCGCGCCTCGGCTCTTCGACGAGGAGGCCGCGCGCCGCGAGCTGGTGGAGCGCCTCGCGCACGGGTGCGCGGCTGATGCCCATCTCCCCGGCCACCTTGAGGTCGGAGACCCGCTCACCCGGCCGGAGCCGGCCTGAAAGGATGGCCTCGCGCAGATCGGCCGCGACCATCTCGACAAGCGAGGGCCGCGTCATGCGGCGAAACTGAAGCGTCTCTTCCGGGCGTGCCCCCAAGGCGTTCCAAGTCTTCCAGGCGACGTTGACGTTGCCCGGGTCGGATTGTACAGTCCTCTGTCGAATTGTCGACAGTCGGCGACCTGACGCAAGGAGCGGAGTCGACCGCTCCGTCGGCCGAGCGGGCGAAGCGCGTCTGGACTGTCACCGGCCCGGTGGAGCCCGACTCCCTGGGCATCACCCTCGTCCACGAGCACCTGCTCGTCGACGGCTCCTGCTTCTTCGTCCTCGACGAGGCCGAGGACGCCGAGGAGTTCGCCGGCCTGCCCCTTTCTCCCTCGATCCTCGGGCGGGTGCGGGCTTTCTCGTGCTCGAACCACGACAACCTCCTCCTCGACGATCTCGACCTGGCGGCCGCCGAGCTCGCCGAGTTCACGGCCCTCGGCGGCCGCGCAGTCGTCGACGTCACCTCGAGCGTCGGGCTCGGCCGCGACCCGCGCGGCCTGCGCGCGCTCGCCGAGCGCACGGGGCTTCGCGTCGTCATGGGCTGCGGGTTCTACTGCGAGTACTCGCACCCGGACTCGGTCGCCGCCGCGTCGGTCGAGGAGCTCACCGGCTTCATCGTCCGCGAAGTGGCCGAAGGGGTCGACGGGATCCGTGCCGGGGTGATCGGGGAGATCGGGGTCAACGGACAGGAGCGCGGCACCTGGCGCTACCTCGGCGAGATGACGCCCGATGAGGACAAGGCGCTCCGGGCGGCCGCCCGCGCCTCGCTCGCGACCGGCGCCGCGCTCACGGTCCACCAGCCGAACCGCGCCTCGACTGTGCCTGAGATCATGCGTGTTCTCGAGGAGGAGCGGGTCCCGCCGCGGCGAGTCGTCCTCGGGCACATGAGCTCCGTGCCCGACTTCGACATGCATCTCGAGGCGCTTCGCCGCGGCTACTGGATCGCCTACGACAACTTCGGCATGGAGCACCTTGCGAACGCCTGGTACCGACCGATCACGGACGACCAGCGAATCGCGTGGCTCGTCGAGCTCTTCCGGCGTGGCTTCGGCGGCCGCGTCCTCGTCTCGCATGACGTCTGGTGCAAGGCTCAGCTCCGCCGCTGGGGCGGCGCCGGCTACGGCCACATCCTGCGGACGGTCGTTTCGCGGCTCCGCGAGGCAGGCCTCTCCGAGGCTGACGTCCATCGCCTGCTCGTGACCAACCCGGCCGAGGTGCTCGCCTTCTGATGAGCGGGTTCGACGGCAAGACGGTGTTCGTGACGGGCGGGGCGAGCGAGCGTGGGATGAGCTACGCCACCGCCCGAGCCTTCCTCCGCGAAGGCGCCTCCGTCTTCCTCTTCGACCGCGACCGCGAGCGCCTGCCGGCCGCGGCCGCCGCCCTGGCCCGCGAGGGGCGGGTTGGCTGGAAGGCCGGCGACGTCCGCTCGAGCGCGGACGTGGACGAGGCGCTCGAGCGCTGCGAGCAAGAGCTCGGGCCTGTCGACATCCTCGTCAACCACGCCGGCATCGGCCCGAGCCAGCACACGCTCGAGATCACCGAGCGCGACTGGGACGAGGTCGTCGGCACAAACCTCACCGGCGTCTTCCGTGTCGGGCGCGCGGCGGCGCGGCGCATGGCGGCGCGGCGGCGCGGCGTCATCCTCAACATGAGCTCCTCCGGCGGCATCGCCGCCGAGCCCGGGCACGCCCACTACGCCGCCTCGAAGGCGGGCATCCTGGCGCTCACGCGTGCGATGGCGCACGACCTCGGCCCGTACGGCCTCCGTGTCTGCGCCCTCTGCCCCGGCGACATCGACACGTACGAGTGGGGAAACGTCGAGCTGGCGCGCCTCTACCGGCTCCGCATCGCCGCCGGTCGCTCGGGGCGTCCCGAGGAGGTCGCCGCCGTCTACCTCTTCCTCGCCTCCGACGACGCCCGGAGCCTCAACGGCTGCGCATTCGTCGTCGACGGAGGGATGCTGGCGTGGGAGTAGCGGGCAAGCGCTGCGTCGTCGCGGGGAGCGGCGCGGCGGCCGAGGCGGTGGCGGCGCGGCTCCGCGTCGACGGTGCGACAGTGTCGGCCCTCGTGTCGGACGCGTCGCTCGCGTCCGACACGGGCGCAGCCGCTGCGGTCGAGCGGGCGATCGGCGAGCTCGGCGGTCTCGACGTTCTCGTGACCGCCTTCCACGAGCGCGACGACCGCCCCTTCCTCGACATCGACGACGAGAGCTGGGAGCGCGCCCTCGACGGCAACCTCAAGTGCGCCTTCCTCGTCGGCCGGGAGGCGGCCCGGGCGATGGCGGCTGCGAGCGGAGGTGTGATCGTCCACGTCGGCTCCGATGTCGCGGCTCGGCCGGGGCCGGGCACCGCGGCCTACGCGGCGGCGAAGGCCGGCGTCCACCTGCTCGCGACGGTCATGGCCCTCGACCTCGTCCCCGACG
>JBGPNP010000355.1:0-3198 GCA_041487575.1 Gaiellaceae bacterium
CTGCGCGTCTCGAAGCAGAACGGCGTCGCGACGATCCTCGTCGGCCACGTGACGAAGGACGGCTCGGTCGCAGGGCCGCGCGTGCTCGAGCACCTCGTCGACTGCGTGCTGCAGTTCGAGGGCGACCGCTACAACGCACACCGGATCCTGCGGGCGACGAAGAATCGCTACGGCTCGACCAACGAGCTCGCCATCTTCGAGATGACGGGCACCGGCCTTGTCGGCGTCCCCGACCCGTCCGAGCTGTTCGGGCGGAGCGTTGCGGGGGAGATCGGTGCCGCCGTCGCCTGTGCCCTCGAGGGAACGCGCCCGATCCTGCTCGAGATCCAGGCGCTCGTCTCCCCGACCGACCTCGCGATGCCGCGCCGGGTGGCCACCGGGGTCGATCCGAAACGGCTCGCGATGATCGTCGCGGTGCTCGGGCGGCACGCGCGCCTCGGGCTGGGCCAGGCGGATGTGTTCGTGAACGTCGCCGGCGGGGTCCGCATCGACGAGCCCGGCGCCGATCTCGCCGTCGCGCTCGCGATCGCCTCGGCCGCGCGAGGCGTGGCCGTGAAGGACGGGTTGGCGGCGTTCGGCGAGCTCGGCCTGACCGGACGGCTGCGCGAGGCGACGCAGGCCGAGCGGCGCCTCGAGGAGTGCGCGAAGCTCGGCTTCCGGGCCGTGCTCGCCCCGAAGGGGACGCCCGCGCGTCCCAAGCTCGCGCTCATGGAGGTCGAAACCGTCCGCGAAGCCCTCCGGGAGGGCCTCGAGGAGGCCGGGCCGGAGGGCGTCTAGGCGCGTCTGAGCAGGGCTTTTTTGTGCAGAGGACGCTAAAAGCCCTGGAAACCTGGCGTTTTTAAGCCAAATCCGCTATACTCTGATTACTTCGCCGGCGGCCTCTCGACACCGCCGGCGTCTTGGCGAGTAGAGAGCTTCGAAAGGGGAGTCGGTTGTTCAAGGTCGGCGACAAGGTGGTGTATCCACACCACGGGGCAGGCACCGTCGTGAAGAAGGAACAGCGCGAGGTGCTCGGCCAGAAGCGCGATTACCTCACGATCAAGATCCTCCACAACGACATGACCGTCAACGTCCCGTGCGAGAACGCGGAGAAGGTCGGGTTGCGCCGCGTGATCGACGAGGTGATGGTCGAGAAGGTGCTGAAGGCCCTCCAGGGCTCCGGCACGGTGATGCCGAAGAACTGGAACCGCCGGTTCAAGCACAACCGCGACAAGATGAAGACCGGCGACATCTTCGAGCTCGCCGAGGTCGTGCGGAACCTGTCCCTGCGCGACCACGAGAAGGGTCTCTCCACCGGCGAGAAGCAGATGTTCGTCAAGGCGAAGAAGATCCTCGCCAGCGAGCTGATGTACGCGAAGGCGATGGACGAGGACGAGGCCGGGCTCTGGCTCGACGACGTTCTCTCCACGGTTTCGAACGGCAAGAAGAAGACGAAGGTCGCCGCGGGCGCGAGCGCCTAGCGCGCGCCCGGAGGCTCCGGTGTCGGTCTGGGCCGTCCTCGCCGCCGCCGGGCGAGGCGAGCGCCTCGACGTGGACCGGCCCAAGGCGTTCGCGCCGCTCGGCGGGCGGCCGCTCCTGGCCGAGAGCCTCGAGCGGCTCGAGGCGTCGGGCTGGGTCGAGTCGATCGTCGTCGTTGCTCCGGCCGGCTGGGAGGAGCCGGTAATCCTGCTGGCCGAGGAGCTCGGGTGCGGCAAGGTCGTCGCCTCCGTCGCCGGGGGCGAGACGCGCACCGAGTCGGTGCGGATCGGCGTCGCGGAGGTAGACGACGACGCATCCGTGATCCTCGTCCACGACGCCGCGCGCCCGCTGCTGCCCGACGAGGTGGTCGAGCGGCTGCTGGTCGCGCTGAACGACGGCTGGGACGGCGCCGTGCCGGGGCTGCCGGTGGTCGACACCGTCAAGCGCGTGCGGGACGGCGCGGTCGTGGAGACGCTCCCGCGCTCGGAGCTCGTCACCGTGCAGACGCCGCAGGCGTTCGTCGCCCCGGTGTTGCGTGCAGCTCTGGCGGGGAGCGGGGAGGCGACGGACTGCTCGTCGCTGGTCGAGGCCCGGGGTGGGCGGGTGACGGTCGTTCCCGGGGACCCGCGCCTGCTCAAGGTGACGACGGCCGAGGACCTGGCACTCGTCGAGTCCTGGCTAGGCGGGTCAGCCGCATGATCGTCGACGACCGCATGCACCCGTTCCGCAGAACATCGGCCGCGACTTCGACCAGGCGCTCGAGCTCGCCCGTGCGGCAGGCTACGAGACCGTGACCGTGCTCGACGACCGGCGCACGCGCCAGGAGCCGCTCGGATGAGCGCCTGGATCGCTCCGGCAACCGGCGCGCAATCGCCACATCGGCGTGACGGACACGTGCGCGTTTCCGGGGTAGCATCGGCCGCGGGAGGCGGGTGGAATTCCCTCATCCCCTCCCCGGGTGGGGCTATGGAACGAGGTCGTCGCTGCATCGGAAGGGCGGGCGGATGAGCGAGTACCGCGTCGGTATGGGCGTCGACGCCCACGCCCTGGAGGAAGGGGTGCCGCTCGTCCTCGGCGGCATCCGGATCGAGAGCCCTCGCGGGCTCGCCGGCCACTCCGACGGCGACGTGATCAGCCATGCGCTGATCGACGCCCTGCTCGGCGCCGCCAACCTCGGCGACATCGGCTCGCTCTTCCCCTCCGACGGCCGCACGCCGCTCGGGGTCTCGTCGCTCGTCCTCCTCGAGCAGGCCTACGCTCGCGTCCGCGAGGCCGGCTGGGAGCTCGTCAACGCCGACTGCGTCTTCATCGGGCAGGAGCCGCGCCTCGCGCCGCTCCGCGACCAGATGCGCGACGCGCTGGCCGGCGCGCTCGCCGTCGAGGCCGACCGGGTCGCCGTGCGGGCGACGACGACCGACGGGCTTGGGTTCACCGGCCGCGGCGAGGGGCTCGCCGCGCACGCGGTCGCGCTGCTTCGTCGGGCCTAGCCAGCACGGCCCGCAGCGAGTCCTCGAGGCGGTCGAGTGCGAGGTCGAGCTCCTTCGGCGAGTAGTCGAGCCGCTCGTGGACGCGCGCGATCGACCCCTGCAGGGCCGGGAACGCCGCAACGACGTTCCGGTCGCCCAGCTTTGTCACCTCCAAGAGCGTCGAGCGGCCGTCGTCCGGGTTCGGGCGTCGCCTGATCTGGCGGCGACCCTCCAGCCGGCGCAGGTACGAGGAGAGCGTCGTCGGCGGCATCCC
>JBGPNP010000356.1:0-3196 GCA_041487575.1 Gaiellaceae bacterium
ACGCCAGGCACGCAGCCGCGCGAGGAGATCCCCGTCCCGGCTGACGACGGCGCCGAGGATGACGTCCGAATGGCCCGAGGCGGCCTTCGTGAGCGAGTAGAGCGAGGCGACGGCGCCCCAGTCGAGTGGGCGCTGGAGGACCGCCGTCGCCACGGTGTTGTCCACGACCATCGGCGCGCCCGCGCCGGCGGCCACGGCGCCCAGGCGCTCGAGGTCCATCACCCTGAGGAGCGGATTCGTGGGTGTCTCGGCCCAGAGGACGGACGGGGCGCCGCCGAGCGCGCGGCCGACGGCGTCGAGGTCCTGGAGATCGGTCGGCGCAGGCTCGATCCCGCTGCGCCGGAGCATGTCCGCGAGCTTGCGGGCGTTGTAGTAGCCGTCGCTCGGCAGGACGAGCCTCGGGCGCTCCTCGGTCAGCGCGAGCATGAGGGCGTGCGACGCCGCCTGCCCCGAGGCGAACGCGACCGCGTCCGCCTCCTCGAGCGCGCCGAGCGCCGCTTCGAGCGCCTCCCACGTCGGATTGCCGTCGCGCCCGTATGCGTAGGGAATGCCGATCGGGTCGCCGGACGTGAGGAACGAGGCGGTGACGATCGGAGGCGCGCTCGGCGCGCCTGGCGCCCGCTCGGCGCCCGCGTGGACGAGGCGCGTCGCCGGCCCTTCCTCTCTCCCAGGCTCGGTCACCAGCCTCCTTTCAGGCTCGCAGGACGGCTCGCCGCGGTCCGGCGAGGAAGCCGGCCTCGACGAGGAGCGACATCATCCCGGACTCGGCGACGGGCCTTCCGTCGAAGCGCTCGACGGCGAGACGCCTGACCCCCGAGCGGCGGACGTGCCCGACGAGCGCCGCGAGCGCCTCCCGCAGCCACGCGTCCTCCGGCTCGCGGAGCGGGACGAGCGAGCGGCCGCCGCGCTCGACGAAGAGCGCCGCCTCGCCGCCGAGGAGGACGACCTGCGCACCCCCGACCCGCGCCGCCCGCGAGGCGGCCCGCTTCGGCCAGGCGAGCGCCGCCCCGTAGGGCTGTGCGGGGTCGGCGGCGGCGAGCACGAGAGCCCCACCGGCGGCGCTCCGGTCGCGCAGCCGCTCGACGGCGCCGGGCAAGGCGAACTGCGCGCCCCCGAGTCCTTCGACGAAGTAACCGCGGCCGCAGACGCCGAGGGTCTCGAGCTTGCGGAGCTCCCGGTAGACGGCCGCGTACCCGCCCGGCACACCCTCGGCGCGGACGCCGTCCCGAGTGACGATCCCCTGCCGCTCGAGCAGGAGCTCGGCGAGGGCGCGCGGATCAGGCGCGCCCGCGAAGAGCGGCGCGGCCGACGACCACCGGCCCTGAGTGGCCGTGATCGCCTCGGACCGCTGCCGCGAGAACCGCCGCGGCCGGCGTCCTGCCGGCCTGGGCGCCGCGTAGCGCCGCGCGGCCCGCAGCGGCTGCCACGCGTCGTTCGTCACCTCGCCCGCCCAGACGAGCTCCCAGAGCGCGGGGAGCGCCTCCTCCGCCTCGAGGCCCGTCTCGCGCAGGAGGTCGTACCAGAAGAGCGCGCTCCGCTCGAGCGCCGCACGGATCGCGGCCGCTCCACCGCCTTCCGGCGGCGGGAGCGCCGCAGGCCGGCCGAGAGCCGGCGCGTCCTCGCGGAAGAAGACGGCGACGCGCTCCAGGCCCGCCCCGACCCAGACCAGCTCGCCCGAGGCGCAGAGCTGGTCGAGCTGCGCGAGCTGGTAGCCCGGCACGCGGCGCGCAAGGACGTCCGACTCCCAGAGGCTGACCGGAAGCGAGAGCCCCTGCAGGGGAACGAGCGCCTCACGGAGCGTCGCGCGCCGGTCGACCCCCTGCCAGCCCGTGAGGAAGCGGGCGAGTGCGGCCCGCTCGACCGGCTCGACCTCCTTCCGGAGCGCGGCAAGGCTCGCGCGGCGCAGCCGCCGGAGCACGTCGGGGTCGCACCACTCGCGCTCGGTCCCGCCCGGCCGGAGCTCGCCGCGGACGAGCCGCCCCGCGCGCTCGAGCTCCGCGAGCTCGCCCTCGGCGCGATCCTCGGCGATGCCGAAGCGCTCCGCCGCCTCAGCGGTCGTGAACGGCCCGCGCCCGCGGGCATGGCGCACGAGGAGCGAGGCGAGCGACGCGTCGCCCGCCTCGAGGTAGACGTCGGGCAGCCCGGCCGGCGGCATCGCCCCGACAGCGTCGCGGTAGCGGCCCGCGTCCTCGGCCGCGATCAGGCGCTCCTCGCCCGCGACGCGGATCCGCACGGCTCGGCGCTCCCGCAGGAGGGTCTCTGCGAGGCCGGCGTCGAAGCCGCCCGGGCGGAGGTCACCGCGGCGCAGGAGCAGGTCGTGGAGCTCGTCGGCGTTCCGCGGCGCGCCACGCAGCTCGCTCTCGACCTGCTCGACGGCGCGGGGATCGAGGAGATCACGGAGCTCCTCCTGGCCGAGCAGCTCCCGGAGCAGGTCGCGGTCGAGCGCAAGCGCCTGGGCGCGCCGCTCGGCGAGCGGCGTGTCGTCCTCGTACATGTACGTCGCCACGTAGTCGAACAGGAGCGACGACGCGAACGGTGACGCGCTGGGCGTCTCGACGTCGACGAGGTCGATCCGCCGCTCGCGCAGTGCCGCGAGGAGCCCCCGGAGCGCCGGCAGGTCGAAGACGTCCTGGAGACACTCCCGGTAGGTCTCGAGGACGACGGGGAAGTCCGCGTAGCGCCGCGCGACCTGGAGCAGGCTCTGCGCCTTCAGCCGCTGCTGCCAGAGCGGCGTGCGCTGGCCGGGCCGGCGGCGCGGGATGAGGAGGGCGCGGGCGGCATTCTCGCGGAAGCGCGCGCCGAAGAGTGCGGTTCCCCCGAGCTCGGCGACGACGAGCTCCTCGAGCTCGTCCGGGCCGATGAGCACGTCGTCCGTAGGCGGCGGGCTCTCCGCGTCGGGAAGGTGGAGAGCGATGCCGTCGTCCGACCAGATCGAGCTCACCTCGAGCCCGAGCGACTCCCGCAGACGCGCCGCGAGCGCGAGCGCCCAGGGCGCGTGCACGCGACCGCCGAACGGCGTCAGGATGCAGAGTCGCCAGTCCCCGATCTCGTCGCGGAAGCGCTCGACGACGACCGTGCGGTCGGAGGGCACCGCGCCGGTCGCCGCCTCCTGCTCGCGGAGGTAGGTGAGGAGGTTCTGCGCAGCGCGCCCGTCGAGCGAGTGCTCGGAGACGAGCCGCGCGACCGCCCGCTCGTC
>JBGPNP010000357.1:0-3191 GCA_041487575.1 Gaiellaceae bacterium
CCTCGGTGTCCTCGGCGGTCGCGGAAGAGCGGACGGCGACCGCGGCGTCCCCCTCCCCGCCCGCGAGCTCCCCGTAGGCCCTGCGGATCGCCGCCTCGACCTCGATCGGCATCGGCTCCGCCTCGACGAGGGCCCGGATCTCCGCCGCAGCCCCCGCGAGCGCGGCGGGGTCGTCGACGTCGAGGGAGGCGAGTCGCGCGCCGATGCGGCGGCGGAGGCCGCGCGCGTCGCAGAAGCCGGCATAGGCCGGCGCGCCGACGACGAAGCCGGGCGGAACGGGAAGGCCGGCCTGCGTCAGCTCGCCGAGGTTCGCGCCCTTTCCGCCGGCGAAGCCGACGTCGGTGCGGGAGAGCTCGCCGAACGACCGGATGACACCCGCGCCGGCCTCGGCCCCGATCTCGGTGACAGCCTGCTCGCTCATAGCTCTACCCCGCTCATAGAGCGATCGTCTCCACATCCTCCCGAGCGAAGCGAAGGGACAAACTCCCCCCGCGGAAAATGCGAAGCATTTTTCGCGGAGAATTCATGGGCCGGAGAGGTCGACTTCGATCGGGAGAGACGCGGCCCCGGCGGGCACGGCGGCGAGGGCGCGGCCTGCATGAGCGGCGAGGAACGGAGCTAGGTAGCGCCCGGCGATCTTCGCCGGCGGCCACCAGAGCGCCTCGTGCTCGACGGTGGAGCCGTGGTTCCCGTGGCCGCTCTCGAGCTCCGCCCGCAGGAAGCTCGGGGCCTCGCCCGTGAGCAGGAGGCCGCGGAGTACCGGGTGGAACGGCGCGGGAGTGACGGACGCCCCCGCTCTTGCTGCGATCGACTCGGCGGCGGCCACGGCCTGCTGTGCCGCGATCCCGCCCTGCTTGACCGGGAACGCGGTCACGTCCCCGGCCGCGTAGACATCCGTGAGGTGCTCGACGCGGCCGTGCAGATCGGTAGGGATGAAGCCGTCGGCGTCGTGCGGGACGCCGGCGAGGGCGGGGCCCCGGAGCCGCGGCAGCGCGACGACCCGGTCGGCCGGGATCTCGCCGCCGGGCACGAGGCGCAGCTTCCCGGCCTCGACCGCCGCCGGGTAGCTCGCGCCGACGAAGGCGATCCCGCGCGCCTCGAGCAGCTCCCGCACGGCGTCGCTCCCGCGGCGTCCGAAGATCGCGAGCGGCGTCTCCTCGTGCGTGACGAGGACGAGCTCGCCCTCGGGTCCGCAGTGAGCCGCCGTGAGGAGGGCGAGCTCATAGAGCGGGAGCGGCCAGACGACGCCGCCCGGGACAGCGAAGACGAGGCGCCGGACGGCGCCCGAGGCGAGCTCGTCGAGGATCTCGCGGAACGCGGCCGCGTCCTCGGGGCCGCGGAACGACAGCGCGCCGGGGACGCCGTCGACCGGAAAGGCGCCGCAGGCGATGAGCAGCGAGTCGTACTCGAACCAGGTGTCCTCCCCGGTCCGGGCCAGGTGCTGGTCGGCCTCGACGACCGCGAGCGTCCCCCGGTACACGGTGGCGCCGCATTGTGCAGCGAGGTCCGCGAGCTCGAAGCGGTACGCCTCTCCGGCAGCGAACGGTTCGGTGACCGCGAGCGGGCGATAGGTGAACGAAGGCTCCGGGGCGAGGAGCTCGACGGCGACCTGCTCCCCGGCCAGCGCCTCGAGGGCGAGCGCGGCCTCCAGGGCAGCCACGCCTCCGCCTGCGACCAGGACCCTGTGCGTTTCGGTGCTCCCAGACACTTCGAGGCAGTTTCCCGCGGAGACGAGCTTGCGGCATCCGTGCAAGGCCCGATAAGGCTGCGGAAAAGCCGCAGAGACTGGCCGAGGCCGCGCGGGTCCCCGCCGCTCGCTGTAATACGCTCCTGGAGCGAGCGATGAGCACGAAGGAAGAGAAGATCGAGCTGGAGGGCGAGGTGACGGAAGCCCTCCCGAACGGAATGTTCCGCATCACCCTCGACGGCGGCCACGACCTCATCGGCTACACGGCCGGGAAGATGCGCCAGCACCGCATCAAGATCTTCCCCGGCGACCGGGTCAAGGTCGAGCTCTCGCCGTACGACCTCGCCCGCGGGCGGATCGTCTACCGCTACAAGTAGCTGCGGCCTCGCCCGGCTCCCGAAGCTCGAGCACGCAAGTCCCGCTCCCGTAGGCGATGGGAAGCCGCCGGAACCGGGCCGGCGCGACCCACTCGGAGACGGGCGAGAGAAGCCGCTCGAGCGTCACGCCCTCGTTCTCGCCCGAGGCCACGCGCACGGTGTCCTCGTCGGTCTCCGGATCGACCGCGACGCCCGCCCGCGCGAGAGCGTCGCGGAGCCCGCTCGCCTCGGCCGGGGGGAGGCCGTAGACGGCGAAGTCGCGCGGAAGCTCCGGCCGGACGGCCGCCCGCCGCCGCCTCGGGGTTTCCGACAACGCCGCCGCGAGGACTCCAGCGCCGCTCACGAGCTCGTCGCCAAGCCCTTCCCGGTGGTCATCCGGCCTCCGGTCGCTCTTCCTCGCAGATGTCGGCTACCTCGGCCTCGATGAGGCGCAGAAGATCGGCTGTGCGCACGCGAATCGATTGCTCGTGCGAGCCCGCTTCGACCACCACCGACTCGCGCTCGGCCAGCCGGCGGTCGACGAGCACCCGCTCGGTCCGGGCGCCGCCGAGCGGCGGCACGGCCCCGAGCTCGAACTCCGGGTAGTCCCGCGCGAGCTCTTCCTCGCTCGCCAGGTGGGTCCGCTTTCCGTTGCCGAGGCGCTCCCGAACCTTGCGAAGGTCGAGCCGCGCAGAGGCGGGCACCACCGCCCGGACATAGCCTTCCGGAGTCGTCAGCACCAGGGTCTTTCCGACCTCCTCGAGCACGACGCCAAGCGTCCTCGCCTCGGCGGCGGCGCTCTCCGTGTGCGCGTGCTGAAGAAGCTCGTAGGCGACTCCCGCCTCGTCGAGCCGGTTGGTCAGCTCTTCAGTTCCCATCGGTACCTCCTGCTCGTGTCCATTCGCTACCAGCGGAGGAGCGCAGCCGCCTCGTCCGAGCCGAGCGCCGCCTCGGCCTCGCCCGCGAGCAGCGTGAGGTGGGCGCCGGTCTCGAGCGCGCGCTCGACCATGCGCTCGGCGAGATCGTGCTCGGGCCGGAGCTGAGACGGCGAGACGCCGGGCGGGATCTCGCCGGCGGGCACGAGACGCCCGTCGGGAGCCCTCGCTCCGTGGAGCTCGCGCCCGGCAGGGAGGATGAGCCGCTCGACA
>JBGPNP010000358.1:0-3185 GCA_041487575.1 Gaiellaceae bacterium
CGGTCGCCCTCGCCGAGGGGCTCGCTCTGAACGGCGCGGTCGCGCTCGGCGTGCCGCTGGCCGCGCTCCTCGCTCGGGGCGGGCTCGGGCGGCTCTCGGGATCCCTGCACGGCGCGCGAGCCTGGGAGCTCGTTCGGGGGGTCGCCTTGCCGCTTGCGCTTCAGGGGCTCTACGTCGTCGCCGTCCGCTTCGCCGGCGAGGTGGGGGTCGGCTCGGTGACAACGCTCGCCTACGCTTACTTCGTCGCCTCCTTCCTAGTCGCCGTGACCGCTTCGTCGCTCGCGCTGATCGCAAGCGTGCCGCTTGCGCGGGCGGGCCTCACAGGGGAGCGGGCATCGGAGCACGTCGTCTCGACCTCCTGGGTCTCGCTCACGGCCGTCGCCGCGGCGGCGGGTGTCTTCGTGCTCGCGGGCGAGCCGATTGCGCACGCCGTCCTCGGGAGCGCGTTCCAGGGCGCCGCCGGCCACGAGCTCGGCCGGCTCGTCGCCTACCTCGGCCTGTTCATGGTCGCCTCGGTCGGCGTCTCGGTGACGTTCCCGCTCCTGTTCGTCGCCGGGCGAGAGCGGCTGCTGCCCGCACTCGCCGTCGTCGCGCTCGCGCTCCACGTGCCGCTCGAGTGGGGCCTCTCCCGGGCCTGGGGCCTCGCGGGGGTCGCGGTCGGGATCGGGCTGACGACGCTCCTCGTCCTCGCCGGCCTCCTGGCGCTCCTCTCACGGGAGACGCTCGCGCGGACGGTGGCGGGCCTCGGCTGGTCGGCGGCGGTCGCGGGCTCGGTCGCCGGGCTCTCCTTCGGGCTGCTCGCGCTCGCGCTCGACGGCATCTTGGCCGCGGCGGCGGGCCTGGCCGTCTACTCGGCGGTGCTCCTCGCCTGGCGGCCGCGCGGCCTGCGTTCTGCCTGGTCGTACGTGCGGGCTCTCCATTGATCACCGCAGAAAATGCTTCGCATTTTCTGCGGGTTGCGTTAGTCGCATCGCTTCGCTCGCGAGGAGACTGGTGAAGCTCATCGCGGTTGTTCTCTCCTGGAACGGGCGCGAGGACACGCTCCGCTGCCTCGAATCTCTGCGCGGCGTCGAGACGGTCTGCGTCGACAACGGCTCGGAAGACGGGTCGGCGGACGCGGTCGCGGAGCGCTTCCCCGAGATCCTGCTCTTGCGGAACGCCGAGAACCTCGGCTACGCGGCCGGGAACAACGCCGGCATCCGGCGCGCGCTCGAGCGGGGCGCGGACTGGATCTGGCTCGTGAACAACGACGTGGTCGTCGAGCCCGCCGCCGCGGCTGGCCTCGAGGCCGCCGCCGGGGAGCGGCCCGACGCGGGCGTGCTGGCCTGCAAGGTCTTCTTCGCGGAGCCGCCCGACCGTCTCTGGTACGCCGGCGGGCGCTTCAACTTGCTCCTCGGCTACAGCGGCAGGCAGGACGGCTACGACGAGCCCGACGACGCGCGCTTCGACCGCCCGCGCGACGTGGAGCGGGCCACGGGCGCGGCGATGGCGGTCTCGCGGGCTGCGATCGAGCGCGCCGGCCTCCTGGACGAGGATCTCTTCGCCTACGTCGAGGACGTCGAGTGGTGCCTGCGGATCCGGCTTTCGGGCTTCGCGGTCGTCTTTGCCCCGGAGGCGCGGGTCCGGCACCGCGTCTCGGCGTCCACGGGCGGCGCCGGCTCCCCGGCGAGCCTTTACTACGACACGCGCAACACTCTCGTCGTCTGCGAGCGCTACCGGCCGCTGCCGGCGGGCCTCACGGCGCTCCGCCGGGCCGTCGTGGTGGGTGCGCATCTGGCTCAAGCGGCCGGGGGACCGGGCCGGCGCGAGGCCGTCAGGGCCGTGCTCGAGGCGCGGCGCGACTTCAGGCGCGGCCGGCTCGGACGCTGGGGCGCCTGAGTATCTGCTCGCCTTGCCGTCGGCGACGCCGGAGCTCCCACACCAGCGCCCCCCAGGCGACGGCGAGACCTGGAGCGATCAGCGCGGCCTTGAACGCCGCCGTCGTCCCGTTCTCGCCGATCGTGATCGCGCCGACGATCCCCGAGACCCAGAAGCTACCCGCGGTGAACGTGCCGAGCACCGCGGGCGGCGCGCTCCGCAGCAACCAGAGGGCGGCCGGGATCGCGAGCGGGACGAACACGCCCATCGTCCGCTCCCACGACCCGAGGGCGAGCGGGACGAAGGCGATCACGATCCACAGGTGCGCGCGCCGGAGGTCGCGCGGGCACCGGGCGACTCCGAGCGGCCACAGCACCCAGGCCGCCCCGAAGAGGGCGAAGATCGGGTTCGCGACCGCGGTGAGGAAGCCGCGCCGCAGCCCGGCGACGGGGTCGAAGGCCGTGAAGAACATCCGTCGTGGGTCGTGGCCGCCGAGATCGACCACGGGCGCGAAGCGGTTGACGAGAATGGTGGCGGCAACGGTCGGGAGGGCCAGCACGATCGTCCTGACGAGAAGCCGGCGGTCCCAGAGGACGCCCTGCCGGCGCCAGACGAGGTACGGAAGAGCCGCGAGCGTGATCGCGATCTCCTTCACGGGCACGCCGAACGCCATTGCGAGCGCGAAGAGCCGTTGACGCCGCTCGAAGACGAGGAGCAGCGCGAGCGCGGTCACGAGGAGCGCCTCGGGATCCACGTAGTACTGGTTGAAGACACCGTGCACTCCGATGTAGCTCCCGGCAGTGAGGGCTGCAGCCGCGGCCTGGCTTCCCAGCGAGAGCTCGAACCGGCGGCAGATCAGGCTGACGCAGAGCGACCCGAGGACGATCGAGACGACGCTGACCACGAGGAATCCGGTCGACGTGCTGAAGGGCAGGGCGGCGACGACGAGCGGCGTCAGGAGCCGCTCCGCTTCGGGCGCTCCGGAGACCGCCTGGAACGGATGCTCGGCGATCCGCGCGTAGTTCGGTGCATCGCCTCCGAGGACGGCGAGCGGCGGCAGATCGGGAACGATCGCCGCAATGACGGCGATCGCCACGCCTGCGGTCAGGGCTGAGACGAGGATGCTCTGACGCAGGCTCGTCACAGCGGGCCGGGCCGTGCTCGTGAGAGTGACGGCTCGTCCGCCGTCGGCTCCGACCGGCGCGCTGCGGCAGCCGGCGTGATCGCGGGGTCTGGCGGGAGCAGGCGAAGGGCCGTGACCGAGATCATCAGGAGAACCCACCGCTCGCGGCAGTCTCGCCGCCAGCGCGTCCGCCGAGTCTAGCGCC
>JBGPNP010000359.1:0-3177 GCA_041487575.1 Gaiellaceae bacterium
GGGCACGTGCCCTCGATGTAGCGGTCCGGGAGCGTGTGGCCCGTGGCGGCGGAGAACGCGCCCAGGATCGTCTGCTCGACGATGTAGCCCTGCTCGTAGAGCGTCCGGAAGAGGTCCTGGACGACCCGGTAGTGGTTGCGCGTCGTCGTACGAGTGAAGAGGTCGTACGAGAGGCCGAGACGGCGCAGATCGTCGCGGATGACGGCGTTGAACCGGTCGGCGAGCTCGCGTGGGGAGACGCCCGCCTTGTCGGCCGCCACCATGACAGGAGTTCCATGCTCGTCGGTCCCGCTGACCATGAGGACGTCGTTCCCCTTGAGGCGGTGGTAGCGGGCGAAGATGTCCGCCGGGACGCCGAACCCGGCGACGTGCCCGATGTGCCGAGGGCCGCTCGCGTAGGGCCACGCGACGGCGACGAGGATTCGTTCTCGGGTCGATGTTGCGGCGGCCGGCATGCGTCTAAAGAACTCGCTTGCGGCTGCGAATCATACGGGCGCGCCCCTTCTGCTCCGACCTGCGCGCGCCAGGGCGTAGCCGGGCGCCCGAGGGCAGTGCCCTGAGCGCCCGGCGCAGTCTCGCCTCGGGCGCCGGCTACCGCGCCCACTCGAGCGCCTGCGGGAGCTCGGCCGGTTCATGTTCGGTCTGTCCGGGAGTGCCGCTCGTGCTGAGGAGGCGCTCGAGCTCCCGCTCGAGGGCACGAAGATCCTCCTCGCTGACTTCGCCGGTCGAAGCCTCCCTGACCGGAGGCTCGACCTCAGTCCCCGCCTGCGGCAGAACAGGCTCCGCGTCGTTCGCCACAGCCCACTGTGGGCGGGAGCCCCGTCGGCGGCCGAGCCACGCACCCACGGCGAGGGCCCCAGCCGCCGCGAGAGCGACAACCCACGCGGACAGGCCTCCGTCCCGGCGTACCTCGAGCCGAACCGAAGCCGGGGTCCCCGAACCAGCCGCAGAGGTCGGGCCAGGCAGCCTAGCCGGACGGATCTGCGCGGGATTCTCGACCGAGATCCGGGCCTCGGAACCCCCGGGGCCCAGACCCTCCTGCGGCTCGGCGCCATTGCGATCCAGCCCTCTCGTGACGGGCGTGCGTGACGGCCCGACAACACGCCCACGCGCATGCGTGAGAGAGGAGGTCATGCGAGCCGCGGTAGCCCGATGAGCCCGGGAGCTTCCCCCGGACCCCGGCTTGCTGAGCGCATCCCGCTTGGTACGGTCGGGCGAGCGAGCAGAGCGCGGGCCCGCGATCTCGGTCAGGTCCGTCGCCGGCTCGGAAGTAGCCAAGGCGGCCGGAGACGCCGGCTGCGGCGCCGGAGCGACCGCGGGCGGACCCACCGGGGCAGCCCCGGCCCCGACGCTCGGAGGCTGGAGCACAGGGTTTCCTTCGGCGGATGCCGGTGGAGAGATCACCTGCTGCGTCGGGACACCCTCGGCAGCCTGCGCCGGCATTTCCTCGTCCTGGGCCGCCGTCTGCGGCTGCGCGGGCGACTCGGCAGAAGGAGGATCGCCGACGGTCGTGGGCACGGGATCGACCGCCACCGGCACAGCCTCTACCGGGTCGGCAGCGGGAACGGCCTCTCCGCCGACGCCCGCGGCCGGATCGGTCGCCGGCGGTTCCTCCGCCTGCGACGGGAGAAGGCCGAGCGGGTCGACGTACCCGTTCTCGTCCGCGGTCAGCCGGATGCCGAGATGGACGTACGGCTCGGCGACCTCCGCCGTCCCACTCGGTCCGATCGTCCCGACTCTCTCCCCTTCCCCGACCGTCGCCCCGCGACCGACCGCGACCAAGCCGAGATGGACGAGGGTGACGGAGTAGCCGTCAGCGGTCTCGATGGTGACGGTGCGCCCGCCACCGGGAACGGTCCCGGCGAAGCTCACCGTCCCGGCGGCCGGCGCAACGACTACCGACCCAGCGGGAGCGCCGACGTCGATCCCCCGGTGCTGGCCGCCGGCGTACGGGTCGTCACCAAACTCGAAGTACTGCAGCACCGGCCCGCCGACGGGCCAGGTCCAGGCGAGTGCGGGCGGCACGCCGGCCTGGAACGCGAACAAGACCGGAAGCAGAACACCGATACGTCGCATCGTCTGCTCCTTCGCTCGTTGTCTATGTAGAGAACTAGCAGAAGATAGCAGGCGGTGCTTGTGTTGTCAATAAAGCTTACAGAGAAGACTTGTAGAGACGGTTCTTCGGGACGCCGGTGAGTCGCGACACGAGGGCTACGGCCTGCCGTCGCGACACTCTCGCGGCGAGAAGCTCGGCGACGGCCCGGGCCGCTTCCGCCTCGCCCGCAGTCTCGTCCGGTCCTGTGCTGCTCGGCGCATGGCGCTCGGCTGCGCCGATCACGATCGTGATTTCGCCCTTCGGCGGTTCCGAGAACCGGCGCGCGACTTCCTCTGCTGGCCCGCGGACGACTTCCTCGAACCGCTTCGTCAGCTCCCGGCAGACGGCGACGGGCCGGCCAGCATGCACCTCTGCGAGGCTCCTGAGGCTTGCCGGCAGGCGGCGCGGCGACTCGAACGCGACCGCGGGCCAGCTCCAGCCGGCGAGCTCCTCCCAGAGGCGCGCAAGCGCCTGCGCTCCGCGTGGCAGGTATCCGAGAAACGTGTACCGCTCGGCGACGAGGCCGCTCGCCACCAGGGCTGTCTCGACAGCCGACGGCCCGGGTAGCACCGTCACGTCGATCCCCGCGGCGATCGCCGCGGAAACGAGTCGCGCTCCCGGATCGTTCACTCCAGGGAGGCCGGCGTCGCTCGCGAGAGCGACCCGCTGCCCTTCCGCGAGCAGGGGCAGGACCTCCTGCGTCCGTCGCGCCTCGTTGTGCCGGTGGTAGCTCTCGAGCCGTGCGGAAACGCCGTGGCGATCAAGGAGGATGCGCGTCCGGCGTGTGTCCTCGCAGAGGACGAGGTCGGCCGAGCCGAGCTCACGCAGGGCGCGCAGGGTGACGTCTTCGAGGTTGCCGATCGGCGTCGGGACGACGACGAGCGGCACAGCGACCTAGGGGCCTGTCCGGGAACCCACGTGATGCCGGGGCGCGCGAAAACCGCGCGCTGGCAAGGACGCAAGGAGCGCCAATATGTGGACATATTGGCGCGACCGAGGACGCGGCCAGCGCTCGGTTTGCAGCCGCATCCGGCGCGCGGCGGCTTTCCGGACAGGCCCCTCGTGCGGCGCCCGGCGAGTAC
>JBGPNP010000360.1:0-3175 GCA_041487575.1 Gaiellaceae bacterium
AGGCCGCGCGCACGGCCGAGCACCTCAGCCTCCAGATCGCCGTCGCCTGCCACTACCTGTCGCGGGACGACCCGGAGGTCGACCGCTTCGTCGAGCTCGTGCCGAAGTACGACACGACCGGGAAGCGGAAGGTGGTCGCGCCGGAGGTCGGGGATGTGCTCGTCGTCCGGGGCGACAGCGTCGAGATCGAGAGGAGTAGCTGAATTGCGGCTTGTCACGTTCGAGTCGGGGGGCAACGCGTCGGTCGGCGTCCGCCGCGACGGCGTCGTCGTGGCGGTCCCGTACCCGGACATGGTCAGCCTGATCCGCGACGGCGAGCGCGGCCTCGAGGCGGCGCGGCAGGCGGCGGAGAGCGGCGACGCCGTCCAGCCCGACCGGCTGCTCGCGCCGCTTCGCCCGGGGAAGATCCTCTGCTCGGGCGTCAACTACGCGAGCCACGCCGAGGAGAACCCGGGCGCCGTCCTGCCAACGGAGCCGTTCTTCTTCTCGAAGCTCCCGTCGGCGGTGATCGGGCCCGGGGAGCCGATCGTGATCCCGCGGCCCGAGACGAAGACCGACTACGAGGTCGAGCTCGCGATGGTGATCGGCAAGACGCTCAAGCGCGCCTCCGCGGAGACTGCGCTCGACTCCGTCTTCGGCTGGACGATCCTCCACGACGTCTCGGCGCGCGACGTCCAGTTCAAGGACGCGCAGATCACGCTGGGCAAGAACCCGGACACGTTCGCCCCGATCGGGCCCGAGATCGTCACGGCGGACGAGCTCGGCGACTGGTCGACCCTTCGTCTCTCGACGACGCTGAACGGCGAGACGATGCAGGACTCTCCGACCGCGGGGATGCTCTTCCCGCCGGGACGACTGCTCGAGTTCCTGACCGCGCTCGTCACGCTCGAGCCGGGCGACGTCGTCACGACGGGCAGTCCGTCCGGAGTCGGCTGCTTCCGCGACCCGCCGGTGTACATGAAGCCGGGCGACGAGGTCACCGTCTCGGTCGACCGCATCGGCGACTTGACGAACCCCGTCGTCGCCGGCTGGTAACCGCTGCGGAAAATGCTTTGCATTTTCCGCAGCACGAGCTTGCCCCTTCGCTTCGCTCGGGAGGATGACGCGCTCGGGCTCGGAGGTCCGCGTTGACCTTCCGGGTCGGGGTGACCGCGGGCGTTCGCAAGCGGGACGGCACGACCTTCTACGACCTCTCGCTCCTCGACGAGGCCCCGGAGGTCGAGTGGGAGTTCCTCGCCGAGGACACGCGCGAGCTCCGGCCCGACCAGGTCGCCGGCTTCGACGGCCTCGTCGTCTTCGCGGGGCGCGTGACCGCGGCGACACTGGCCGGCGCCGACCGCCTCCGCGTCCTCGCCCGGCTCGGCGTCGGCTACGACACGGTCGACGTCGACGCCTGCACGAAGGCGGGCGTCCTTCTGACGATCGCGCCGGACGGCGTCCGCCGCCCGATGGCGAGCTCCGCCATGGCGTTCGTCCTGGCACTCGCGCACCGTCTGCTCCAGAGGGACCGAAACGTCCGGGAAGGTGGCTGGGATCGGCTCGAGCACGCCGGCGTCGGCCTGACCGGTCGCACGCTCGGGCTGATCGGAGTCGGCAACGTCGGGCGCGACGTGGTCGCCCTCTCGGAGCCGTTCGGCATGCGACGGATCGCCTACGACCCCTATCTCGGGACGGCGCTGCCGGGCGTCGAGCTCGTCCCGCTCGAGACCCTCATGCGCGAGGCGGACTTCGTCGTCGTCCTCTGCCCGCTCACGGACGAGACCCGCCGGCTTGTGAACGCCGAGCGGCTCGCGCTCATGAAGCCGACCGCCTTCCTCGTCAACGTCGCACGGGGACCGATCGTCGACCAGAAGGCGCTCACCGAGGCGTTGCAGGAGCGTCGGATCGCGGGCGCCGCCCTCGACGTCTTCGAGCACGAGCCGGTCGACCCGGACGACCCGTTGCTTTCCCTCGACAACGTCATCCTCGCCCCGCACGCGATCGGCCTGACGGACGAGATCTTCCGCGGCTGCGGCCGGAGCGCGTGCCGGAGCGTGGTCGCGGTCGCGCGAGGCCTCGTGCCCGACTTCGTCGTCAACCACGAGGCCCTCGACCACCCGCGGCTCGAGGAGCTCCGTCGAGAGACAACCCGGTGAAGCGCTTCCTCGGCCGCGTCTTCCGCTGCATCGCCTACGGGCTCGACACGTAGCTGTACGAAGACGCGCTGCGCGCCAGCCTCGCGGCGCTGCGCGCCTGACCCGCCGAGAGGCCGGGCGCCGGTCAGACGCCTGACGCGGCGAGAAACGCGCGGTAGCGCTCGACGTAGTCCGCGAGGCCGTCGCGGATGTTCTTGAAGCGCGGCTCCCAGCCCAGTTGCGTCCGGTTCGCCTCGATCGAGAGCCGGCCGCGGTAGGGGAGCTCCATCTGGTCGGCCTCGGTGAGGATGTCGGGGATCTCGATCCGCGAGCCGGGGACGAGCTCCATCACGATCCGCGCCACCTCCCCGGCCGTGACGAGCGGCTCGCCGGTCGCGCCGTAAAAGATCCGGTCGGCGCCGTCCGGGGCATCGAGGCACGCGACGGCGAGGCTCGCGACGTCGGAAGCGTGCGTGTAGTCGCGCGGGAACGGCCCGCCGGATTCGAACGTGACCGTCTCGCCGCGCACCGCGCCCTCGACCATCGGCTTCACGAAGATGGGCCACTGCATGCCGAAGCCGTAGACAGCGGAGGGGCGGATGGTGCGGAAGTCGGTGCCGAACGCCTGGTTGTAGGCGAAGCAGAAGGCCTCGGCGGCGATCTTCGACGCGCCGTAGACGCCGGTCGGCACGGCCTCGCGCGGCAGGAAGATCGGGTGCGCCGTGTCGATGGGCTCGTACTGCCGTGCCGGGAGGACGCCGATCGACGAGAAGTTGACGATGCGGCGGATGTCGAAGAGCCGGGCCGCTTCGAGCACGTGCAGCGTGCCCTCGAAGTTGACTCGCACGCCCGGCATCGGGTTCGTGAAGAGGAAGACCGGGTGGGTGATCGTGGCCAGGTGGACGACGTCCACCGGGCGGTGGTCCTTGACGACATGGAGGAAACGCACCCAGTCGTCGATCGAGCCCTCCTCGACGTGCACCTGATCGGCCAGTCCGCCGAGCGTGAAGCGGCTCTCGGCCGACGGGCCGCGCGTGTCGAACGCAACGACACGGCGTCCG
>JBGPNP010000361.1:0-3168 GCA_041487575.1 Gaiellaceae bacterium
ACGGGAGCGACGGGACTCGAACCCGCGACCTCCGGCGTGACAGGCCGGCGTTCTAACCAGCTGAACTACGCCCCCAGCGGCCGGAGCATTGTAGCCGCTCTCGACTAGGCTCCCTCTCGTGACGGGGCGGGACTATTCGGCGACGCCGCTGCCGGGGAAGCTCGGGATCAGGGACGGCTCGAGGGTCGCGCTCGTCGGCGCGCCGGACGGCTTTCTCGGAGCTCTCGGGCCGCTCCGGCCGGCCGCCCTGCTGAGCTCGCGACCTCGGGGCCCGCTCGACGTCGTCGTCTTCTTCGCGAGAGAGCGCTCCGAGCTCGCCCGCCGCTTCCCCGCGCTCGTACGGGAGCTTGCGCCGGCCGGCGGGCTCTGGATTGCCTACCCGAAGAAGGCCTCCGGCGTCCCGACCGACCTCGGCTTCGCCGAGGTGCAGGAGATCGGGCTCGCAGCCGGGCTCGTCGACAACAAGAGCTGCGCGATCGACGAGGTCTGGTCGGGCGTTCGCTTCGTGATCCGGCTGAAGGATCGCCGTTAGCCGCACGATCCCGAGCGCGCCGGCAGAGGCTCGGTGAGGAGCGCCCGCATCGCCTGGCGCGGCACGAACGTCCAGGATGGAAGGAAGGCCGCCGCGTAGCTGAACTCGTACGTCTCCTTCTCGACCTCGAAGGCGCGGAGAAGGCCTGCGTCGACGGCGCCGTACGCTGCGAGAAAGCGCCTGCGGGCCTCGGTGATCCACGCCTCGGCCACGCGCAGGCTCTCCGGGCCAGGGTTAGTCGCGAAGCGCCCAGCGGGCGAGGTGGTCGAACGAGCGGAGCATCGCGGCGACGTCGCGGAGCGGAGAGCCGGGGGCGCGGCGCTCCTCGGCCGACTTCGTCGGCTCGCCCTCGAAGTCGATGACGTGGAAGCCGGTCGGGGAGTGGAGGACCTGCCCGACGTGGTAGTCGCCGTGGACGCGCGCGAGCAGGGGCGGAGCGGCCGGGGTCTCGAGGCGGGCGAGCTCGGCGCGGATCCTCGGCGCCTCGGTGCGGAGCTCCTTCGCGGTCTCCGGGTCGACGAGGCCGAGCACGCGGTCGAGCTGCTCCTCGGCCGCCCGCCGCCACGCAAGGAGGTCCTCGCTCGTCGCGACGCGCGCTCCCGGCGCCTGCGCGAGCGCGGCGTGTAGCCGTGCGCTGATCGCCCCGAGCTCGGTCGCCCACGCAGTCGCCGCCTCCCCGGCCTCCTCTCCTGCGAGGGTGGCGACGAGGCGCTCCTCGACCCACGCCCAGCCGTCCCGCGCCTGCGGCACGAAGTCCTGGAGGAGCGCGAGCGCGCACTCGGAGCCATCCGCGCTCGCGTAATGGAGCGCTCCGCGCGCCGCCGGGACCTCGGCGACGCCCGAAAGGAACTTCACGAGCTCGACCTCCGGATGCGGTCCGGTCTGAAGCCGGCGGTAGCACTTGAGGACGACCCGCTCGTCGAGGACATAGGAGGTGTGCGACTGGTCGACCCCGAGCAGCCGCTCCGAGGCGGGCCGGCCGAGGCCGCCGGCGCCGCGGAGCTCGAACCGCCCTCGGAGCCCCTCCCTGGGCGCGTCCGCCAGGGCGGCAAGGAGCGGCGCCCAGCGCCCGTGGGGGAGGGTATAGCGCTCGGGCCGGCCGTCCGCGAACTCGACCTCGAGGACGAGAAGGGCCGCGTCGGGCTCCACCACGAGCGCGTCGGCGAGGAGGACGCGGGCGATGCGCCGGTCCTTGTCGGCGAACCACCGCTCGCCGGCGAGGCGCTCGGGTGAGAGCGACTCGACGAGCCGGGCCGGGTCGACGGTCACCCGGAGAGAGCGACCCGCTCGACGAGCTCGGCCGCCCTTGCCGTCCCCGGGCTCGCCTGGAGACGGCCCGAGATCGCCGTCAGCCGCTCGTGGAGGGCGCGGTCGGCGAGGAGCCGGTCGATCGCGCCGGTCAGCTCCTCGGGCTCGAGCTCGTAGGTCGCGAGGCGAACGCCGAAGCCGAGCTCATGGACGCGCTGGGCGTTGTCGTACTGATCCCAGAAGAGCGGCAGCACGACCATCGGCTTGCCGAAGTGGAAGCACTCGGTCGTCGTGTTGTTGCCGCCGTGAGTGACGACGAGATCGACCTGGGGCAGGATCGAGGTCTGCGGCAGGAACTCCTCGCCGGTCATGTTGCCGGCGAGCCGGAGCAGGTCGGCCTGCGGCCCCTTGCTCACGATCACGCGGTAGCTCGTCTCGGCGAGGACGTCCACGAGCCGCTGCATGAGCTCGACGTCCGCGCCGCCCAGGCTGCCGAGGCTGAGGTAGAGGAGCGGCCCCGGTCGGCTCGCCGGCGGCTCGGGCAGCGACCAGGGCGCGTCGGTCGCCCGCACCGAGGAGTCGAGCCGGTGCCAGGCCCGCCCGAGCGGCGCCGACCGCTCGTAGTCGGCCTCGGCGGGATAGAGGTACAGGTTGAGGAAGGGCGACTCGTGGATGAACTCGAGCTCGGGGAGCGGCGGAGCGCCGCGCGCCCTGACGAACTCGTCGAAGTCGGCCCAGATGTCCGCGTGCGTGCGCCGATACTCCGCGTGGAACGCGCCCCAACCCGTCCGGTCGGCGGTCGGGTAGCCCGAGAAGGTCGGCGGCAGCGCCGGGTCCTCGAGCTCGAGCGGGTTGCAGGAGATGATGCGAACCCACGGACGGCCCGAGGCCAGGATGGCCGCAAAGGCGACCACGTTGTCCTCGACGATCACGTCGGGTCGGAGCTCGTCGAAGATCTCGGCCAGACGGCCGTTCACGTACTTCGAGCCGTCGATGAGCGCCTGCCACGTCGGCTGGATGAAGCCGCCGAGCTGCTCGATCGTCGGGCGGCGGAAGACCGGCGCCGTCTCGCGGATGTAGTCCTTCCAGAACTGGCCCGGCCCCTCCTCCACCTCGGGCGGAGGCCCGAGGCGCATCAGCCGCTCCTCGAAGCCCTTCGCCTCGAGCGTCCCGGCGAACGACTCCTCGACGATGAAGACGACGCGGTGGCCGCGCTGCCGCAGGACGTTGCCGATGCCGACGCAGTTGTTCGTCGGCCCGTAAGCGCCCTCCGGGAAGAAGACGACGGTGCGGCTCCCGGTCACGGCCGCGAAGTAACGCCGCCGATCCCGCGCGGCGACTCGAAAACCTGCCGTGGGAAGCCGTTCGCGGAGGGCGCCTCCTCGAAC
>JBGPNP010000362.1:0-3121 GCA_041487575.1 Gaiellaceae bacterium
CAGAGGCGGGCGCCGCGAAGGCGGGCCTCCTGAGCCGCCCAGCGCAGAGCCGCGAGAGACTCGGCCGAGCCGTCGACTCCAACGACGATCTTGCTCATAGGTCAACCTCCCTACGAACATCCTCCCGAGCGAAGCGATGGGACAAGCTCCCCCCGCGGAAAATACGCAGCATCTTTCGCGGATAGCTCATGCCTGTACCTCTGTCCGGCCGATTCCCGATCCTACTCCCGAGCGAAGCGAAGGGGCAAACCTAAGACCCGCGCGCGGAAACGCCCGGCGAAAAATGCGGAGCATTTTTCGCGGAGAACTCATGCCCTGACGATCACCACGGGGCAGGGCGCGTGGTGGGCGCACTGCTGGCTGACCGAGCCAAGGAGGAGCCCGGCGAAGCCGCCGCGGCCGCGCGAGCCGACGACGAGGAGGTCGGCGCCGGCCGCAGCCTCGAGGAGGCGCTCGGCGGCCGGCCCCTCGACGACCGAGCGCTCGATCATAACGCCGGGATCCTCTCCGGCGACCTCGGTGACGGCATCGGCGAGCGCTTGCTCCGCCTCTTTCTCGGCCGCGTCCATCAGCTCGGGGAGAAGCACAGGTGGGGCGTCGATCGCGAACGGAGTCACCACGTTCCAGGCGTGGACGGCGCGCAGGGTCGCGCCGCGCAGGCGCGCCTCCGCGAGCGCCCACGAGAGCGCCGCCTTGGAGGCGGGAGAGCCGTCCACTCCGACCACGATCTCGCTCATAGCTCTACCTTCCTCTCATAGTACGACCGTCTCCACAAGATCCTCCCGAGCGAAGCGAAGGGACAAGCTCCCGCCGCGGAAAATGCGGGAGCATTTTCCGCGGCTCGAGACTCTCACACCCCTGAACGCGGGCCGCATCGTGGAAGGCGCCGATCGCGGGTGCGGGGAAGTACGGATCTGCGGGCTTCCCGCAGCCCGGATCGGTGGCCCTACCGATGCCGCTCCTTGCCGCGCGGGCGAGGATCGAGCCGATGAATCTCGAACTCGAGGTCCCACCCGGGCAGCTTCGGCGCCGGCTCGATCCGTCCGAGCTTCCCTTCGAGACGACCGCGGAGGTCGAGGCGCTCACGGGCACGATCGGCCAGCCGCGGGCGCTCGACGCGATCGAGTTCGGGCTCGAAGTAGGAACTACCGGCTACAACGTCTTCGTCGCGGGCCCGCCGGGATCGGGCCGTGAGAGCACGATCCGCGACATGCTCGAGCGCGTCGCGCCCTCCCGTCCGCGGCCCGACGACTGGGTCTGCGTCCACAACTTCGACGAGCCCGATCGCCCGAGGGCGATCCGGCTGCCGGCGGGGCGAGGCTCCGAGCTCAGAGACGACATGGAGGAGTTCCTCGCCGCGGCGGCGCGCGAGATCTCCCGCGCCTTCGAGAGCGAGGGCTACGAGCGCCGCCGTCGCGAGGTGATCGAGGAGGCGACCCGGTCGCGTGAGAGCCTCACCGAGGGCCTGCAGACGTTCGCCGGCAACCGGGACTTCGCCCTCGAGTTCACGCCGGTCGGGATCCTGAGCGTCCCGGTCGTCGGCGGCGAGCCGATGTCCGCCGACGTCGTCGAGCGCCTCCCGGCCGCGCAGCGGCGCGAGCTCGAGCGCCGCCGCAAGGAGATCACCGAGGAGGCCGCCGAAGCCGTGCGCCGCCTGCGCCAGCTCGAGAAGGAGACCGCCGAGCAGCTGCGGGCACTCGAGCGCGAGACGGCCCTCTACGCCATCGGGCACCGGTTCGAGGAGCTGCGCGAGAAGTACGCGAACGAGCCGGGCGTGCTCGCCTACCTCGAGCAGGTCGAGGACGACCTCCCCGGCCACCTGCGTGACTTCCGTCCCGGCCAGCCCGCCGGCGAGCAGGGCCCGTTCGAGGAGATCGAGAGCCGTGAGCGCGAGACGCACCTCGCGCGCTACGCGGTCAACGTCCTCGTCGACAACTCGAGGACGGAAGGCGCGCCCGTCGTCGTCGAGCGCCACCCGACCTTCCACAACGTCGGCGGGCGGATCGACTACCGCGCTGCGTTCGGCACGATGGTGACCGACTTCCGCCAGGTCAAGGCGGGCGCGCTCCTCAAGGCGAGCGGCGGCTTCCTCGTGCTCGACGCGCTCGAGGTCCTCCGCAACCCCTTCACGTGGGACGCGCTCAAGCGCGCCCTCGTCTCGCGCGAGGTGCGGATCGAGAACCTCGCCGAGCAGGTGAGCATCCTCCCGACCGCGACGCTCCGGCCGGAGCCGATCCCACTCGACGTCAAGGTCGTCCTCGTCGGGTCCCCCCTCCTCTACCGCCTCCTCTACGCGCTCGACGAGGACTTCCGCGAGCTCTTCAAGGTCAAGGCCGACTTCGCGCCGGACATGGAGTGGTCGGACGAGCACCTCAAGAGCTACGCGGCTTTCGTCAGCCGCTGCGTGCGCGAGGCGGAGCTCTTGCACTTCGACCGCTCCGCCGTGGCTCGGGTCGTCGAGCACGGCGCGCGCCTGCGCGAGGACCAGCGCAAGCTCTCGACGCGCCTGCTCGAGATCTCCGACGTCGTCACCGAGGCAAGCTTCTGGGCCGGGAAGGCAGGACGTGAGGTCGTGACGGCAGAGGACGTCGACCGCGCGATCGCCAAGAAGGAGTTCCGCTCGAACCTCCTCGAGGAGCGGCTGCAGGAGCTGATCGAGGACGGGACGATCATGATCGACACCGACGGGGCGAGAGTCGGGCAGGTGAACGGCCTCCCCGTCCTCGACCTCGGCGACTATCGCTTCGCCCGGCCGTCGCGCGTGACCGCGAGCGTCTCGCTCGGGCGGGGGTCGATCGAGTCGATCGAGCGCCAGATCGAGCTCTCCGGGCCGATCCACTCGAAAGGCTTCCTCATCCTCGCGGGCTACATGGCCGGCAAGTACGCACAGGAGTGGCCGCTCGCCTTGCGGGCCACAGTGACGTTCGAGCAGTCGTACGACGAGATCGAGGGCGACTCGGCCTCCTCGACGGAGCTCTATGCGCTCCTCTCGGCGCTCTCCGGGCTCCCGCTCGAGCAGGGGATTGCTGTCACGGGCTCTGTGAACCAGCACGGCGAGGTTCAGGCGGTCGGGGGCGTAACGACGAAGATCGAGGGGTTCTACGCACTCTGCGAGGCGAAG
>JBGPNP010000363.1:0-3110 GCA_041487575.1 Gaiellaceae bacterium
ACCCTCGCCGACGCGCTCCCGCGCCTCCGCGAGACCTACTGCGGCACCATGGCGTTCGAGATCGAGCACATCTCGGACCACGAGCAGCGCGTCTGGCTTCGCCAGGCAGTCGAGTCGGGCGCCTACCGCGAGCCGCGCGAGCGGGAGGAGAAGCGCGAGCTCCTGCGCCGGCTCACCGAGGTGGAGGGCTTCGAGCGCTACCTCCGCCGGGCCTTCCTCGGCCAGAAGCAGTTCTCGATCGAGGGCCTCGATGCCATGGTGCCGATGCTCGACGAGGCTCTGCGCCTCGCGGCGGCGGGCGGGGCGCGCGAGGCTCACCTGGGCATGGCGCACCGGGGCCGGCTGAACGTCCTCGCGCACACCGTCGGCGTCCCCTACGAGGACATCCTGCGCGAGTTCGAGGGCGAGCGGGCGCTCGAGGCCGTGAGCGCCGAGCCCGAGGGCGGGAGCGGCGACGTCAAGTACCACCTCGGCGCGACCGGCGCGCGGCAGACCCCCGCCGGTCGCATCGCCGTGACGATTGCGTCCAACCCGAGCCACCTCGAGTACGTCGACCCGGTCGTCGAGGGAGCCACCCGCGCCGTCCAGACCGACCACTCGACGCCCGAGGGCCGCCACGATCCCAACGCCGCGCTCGCCGTCCTCATCCACGGCGACGCCGCCTTCCCGGGCCAGGGCGTCGTCGCGGAGACCCTCAACCTCCAGGACCTCCCCGCCTACACGACGGGAGGCACGCTCCACCTGATTGCGAACAACCAGGTCGGCTTCACGACCGATCCCGAGGAGGGCCGCTCCACCCGCTACTCAAGCGACCTCGCGAAGGGCTTCGACGTCCCGATCGTTCATGTGAACGCCGACGACGCCGAGGCCGCGATCGACGCCGTCAGGCTCGCGATGGCCTACCGCGAGCGCTTCGTCGACGACGTCGTCGTCGACCTGGTCGGCTACCGGCGCTTCGGGCACAACGAGGGCGACGAGCCCGCCTATACGCAGCCCCTGATGTACCGGAAGATCGAAGGCCACCCGACGGCGCGCGAGCTGTACGCGGCGAGGCTCGTCGCCGAGGGCGTCGTCACGCAGGCGGAGGCGGACGCGCTCGTCGAGGAGGTGCAGCGCGCGATGCGCGAGGCCCACGAGCGGCTCAGGGCCGAGATCGCCGCCGGCCCGGCGCGCGCGCCGAAGGAGAGGAAGCCCGCTCGCGGCTCCGACACGCCGGTCGAGACGGCCGTCAGCGCGGATGTCCTGCGCGGGCTGAACGAGGAGCTCCTGAGCGTTCCGGAGGGCTTCACCGTGAACCCGAAGCTCGCCGCCCAGCTCGCGCGCCGCCGCGAGACGCTGGGAGAGGTGGGCGGCATCGACTGGGCCCAGGCCGAGGCGCTGGCCTTCGCGACCCTGCTCTGCGAGGGAGTGCCGATCCGGCTCACCGGTCAGGACTCGGAGCGCGGCACCTTCTCGCACCGCCATCTCGTCCTCCACGACTACGAGACCGGAGCGAAACACGCTCCCATCCAGCATCTGGAAGGCGCGCGGGCACCGCTGCAGGTCGCGAATTCGCCGCTCTCGGAGGCGGCCGCGCTCGGGTTCGAGTACGGCTACTCGATCACCTGCCCGCAGGCGCTCGTCCTCTGGGAGGCCCAGTTCGGCGACTTCGTCAACTCGGCGCAGGTGATCGTCGACCAGTTCATCGTCTCGGGACTCTCGAAGTGGCAGCAGAGCTCCCGCCTGACGCTCCTGCTCCCGCACGGCTATGAGGGGAACGGGCCGGAGCACTCGAGCGCCCGCGTGGAGCGCATCCTCCAGCTCTCGGCGCAGGAGAACATCCGCGTCGTCAACTGCACCACCGCCGCGCAGTACTTCCACGTCCTCCGCCGGCAGGCGCTGCACGAGAAGGCCCGGCCTCTCGTCGTCCTGACTCCGAAGGGCCTCCTGCGCCTCCGCCAGGCGACGTCTCACCTCGACGACCTCTCCGAGAGAGCCTTCCGGCAGATCCTGGACGACCCGCGGCTCGACGCCGACGCGCGCGCCGAGGTCCGGCGGCTCGTCCTCTGCTCGGGCAAGGTCTACTACGACATCGTCGGGAACGCGGCCTTCCGGGACGCCGAGAGCATCGCCGTCGCCCGGCTCGAGCAGCTCTACCCGTTCCCCGTCGCCGCCTACGACGAGCTCCTCTCGCGTTACCGAGAGCTCGTGGAGCTCGTCTGGGCCCAGGAGGAGCCGCAGAACATGGGCGCCTGGCGGGCGATCCGCCACCGGCTGGAGGAGGGCCTGCCCGAGGAGGTCGACCTCCGCTACGCCGGCCGGCCCTGGCGCGCAAGCCCGAGCGAGGGCTACCCGACGGCGCACCTGATCGAGCAGGACAGGATCGTCCGCGAGGCGCTGGCCGTCTAGCATCAAGGGGTGAGCGGCCAGGCGGTTTCCGGCGACGAGTGGCTTGCCGCCCGCTTGCGGGCGACCAGGATCGTCATGTCGTTCTTGCTCCTGGGAGCCGGCCCGATCCTGTTCACGGCGGCGACCCTCCTTTTCTCCTACCGGGCCGGCACATTCGCGTTCGACTTCCATCACGAGCTGTGGCCTGGTGGCCGAGCCGTGCTCGACGGGCGCTCGCCGTTTCCTCCTGCGAGTCCCGACGTCCTCGCGTCCGGGGCCAACTTCATCTTCCCTGCGCCGACGGCGTTCGCGATGGCGCCGTTTGCACTCATCCCCGCGACGGCGGCCGACATCGTCTTCACTGTCATCCTCGCGGCCGCAGTCCTCCTGACGCTCCGCGTACTCGGAGTTCGAGACTGGCGCTGCTACGGCGCGGCCTTCTTGTGGGCGCCGGTGTACTACGCGGTTCAGAACGGGAATCTGACCCTTCTCCTCGGCTTGGGCGTCGCCCTCGCCTGGCGCTACCGAGACAGGCCCGCGATTGCCGCGGTGGCCACCGCTTCAGTCGTCGCGGCGAAGGTCTTCCTCTGGCCGCTCCTCGTCTGGCTGCTGGCTACCCGGCGTCTTCGAGCCGCCGCTCTCGCGACGCTCACCGCCGCAGCCGTCAGCGTGGCGTCGTGGGCCGGACTCGGGCTGGGCTGGAACGGCTTCGTGCACTACGTGGACGTCCTCCGCGTGCTCGC
>JBGPNP010000364.1:0-3094 GCA_041487575.1 Gaiellaceae bacterium
AGACGCCGTCCACGGTCACCGAGGGCGGGATCAAGGGCGTCGGCGAGGGCGGCACGATCGCGGCGCCCGCGGCCGTCGTGAACGCGGTCGCCGACGCGCTCAGCCCCTTCGGCGTAAAGGTCGACCGCACGCCGCTCACGCCCGACCGCGTGCTCTCGCTCATCCGCGCAGCTCGATGACCTACACCCTCTTGCACGGCGATGACCCGTCGATCGAGTCGTTCCGCGACGTCTTCTTCAAGATCCGCCGGGCCCTGGGCACGACGGCGTTCGGCCTCAACGAGCTGCGCATGCCGCCCGGCTACGAGGGGCTCGAGCACGACGAGTCCGAGACCGGGCACGAGGAGGTCTACTTCGTGGTCTCCGGAAGCGGAACCGCGACGATCGACGGCGAGGCGGTGACGATCGCCGCCGGCGACTACCTGCTCGTCGGCGCCGACTCGACCCGAAAGATCGTCGCTGGGCCCGACGGGCTGCGCTTCATCGTCGTCGCCGGGAAGCCGCAACCGGCGTACGACGGCCGCGCGTCGCTCTAGCGCCTCGCCGGCCCGATCGGCGTGCCGAGCGGCTCGATCTCGAAGCCCAGGTCCTCGATCATGCGCCAGTCCTCCTCCGCGGGCTGGCCGGGCTCGGTGAGGTAGTCGGCGACGAAGATCGCGTTCGCCGCGTAGAGCCCGAGCGGCTGGAGCGTCCCCAGGTGCACCTCGCGGCCCGCCGAGAGCCGGATCTCGCGGTCGGGGCAGACGAGCCGGAAGAGGCAGAGCACCTTGAGGCAGTAGCGGGGGTCGATCCGCTCCTGCCTCCCCTCGAGCGGCGTGCCGCCGATCGGGAGCAGGAAGTTGACCGGGATCGACTCGGCGCCGATCTCCCGGAGGGAGAAGCACGCCTCGACGAGCTGCTCACGCGTCTCACCCATGCCGACGATGACGCCGGAGCAGGGGGAGATGCCTGCCGCGGCGACCGCCTTCACGGTGGTGACCCGGTCGTCGTAGCCGTGGGTCGTGCAGATCTCGCCGTAGAAGTCGTCCGACGTGTTGAGGTTGTGGTTGTAGCGCTCGACGCCGGCCTCCCTGAGGAGGGCGGCGTCCTCCTCGCCGAGGAGCCCCATGCAGGCGCAGATCTTCAGCCCCGGGTGGCGCTCCTTGACCTCGCGGACCGCATCGGCGACGCCGCGAAGCTCGCGGCCGGAGGGGCCGCGGCCGGAGAGGACGATGCAGCAGGTGCTCGCGCGGAGCTCCACCGCGCGCTCGGCGCGGGCGAGTATCTCCTCGGTCGCGAGCAGCTGGTACTTCGGGATCGGCGCCGTCGAGACGCGCGACTGCGAGCAGTAGTGGCAGTCCTCGGGGCAGACGCCGCTCTTCGCGTTGACGAGGAAGTTGAGCTTGACGGCGTCGCCGTAGTAGTGGTGCCGGACCCGGTAGGCCGCCGCAAGCAGGTCGAGTAGCTCCTCGTCGGGAGCCTCGAGGACGGCGAGCGCCTCCTCCCGGCTCGGCGGGTCGCCCGCGAGGGCCCGGTCAGCGAGCTCCTGCCAGATGGGCAACCGGGATCACCTCCAGGATCGCCGCCTCGAGCGTCTCGACGATGCGCTCGAGCTCCGGCGTCGTGATGGTCAGGGGCGGCACGACGATGACGACGTCCCCGATCGGGCGCAGGAGCACCCCGCGCGCGACGGCGGCAGCGCACACCCTCCGCCCGTGCCTCTCGCCCGGGACGAGCTCGACGCCGGACATGAGGCCGCGCTGGCGCACCTCGGCGACTCCGTCGAGCGGCGCGATGCGCTGGTCTAAGAGCGCGGCGAGCTCCCGCGAGCGCGCCCGCACGTTCGCGAGGACGTCTCGCTCCTCGAAGAGCTCGAGGTGGCGGAGCGCGACCGCGGCCGCGAGCGCGTTCCCGCTGTAGGAGTGACCGTGGTAGAAGGTGCGCGGGCCGAGGTCCTCGCCGAGGAAGGCCTCGTAGACCCGGCCGGAGGCGACGGTCGCCGCCATCGGCAGGTAGCCGCCCGTGAGCCCCTTGCCGATGCAGAGGAGGTCGGGGCGAAGGCCGCACTGCTCGCTCGCGAAGAGCGTCCCCGTCCGCCCGAAGCCCGTCGCCACCTCGTCGCAGAGGAGGAGCACGCCGCTCTCGCGGCAGGCGTCCTGCAGGACGGCGAAGTCGCCCGGATCGGCGACCATCATCCCGGCGGCGCCCTGGACGAGGGGCTCGACGACGACGGCCGCGAGCTCCCGCGCGCGCTCGCGCACGAGGCGCGCCGCGTCTTCCGGCCAGCCGGGCTCTCCGTAGCCGGGCGCGCGCACGACTGGGAACCGCAGCGGGCCGAAGACGTCGCTCCCGAACCCGTCGGCTCCGACGGAGAGCGACCCGATCGTGTCGCCGTGGTAGGCGCCGCCGAGGGCGAGGTACCGCGTCCGGCCCGCGACGCCGAGGTTCGCCCAGTACTGGAAGGCGATCTTGAGCGCCTGCTCGACGGCCGCGGCGCCGTCCGAGGCGAAGAGGAAGTGCGGGTCGTCCACCGGCACGACCTCGGCGAGCGCCTCGGCGAGCTCGATCACGACCCGGTTTCCGTTTCCGAGCAGCGTCGAGTGGGCGACGCGCCCGAGCTGACCCGCGATCGCCTCGTCGAGCTCGGGGACGCGGTGCCCGAGCGTCGTCACCCAGAGCGAGGAGATCGCGTCGAGGTAGCGCCGCCCGTCGACATCGATCAGTTCGTGGCCCTCTGCGCGCTCGACGATGACCGGGGAGTTGTCCGGATACGCCGACATCTGCGTGAATCCGTGCCACACTCGCGCCGCGTCGCGCTCGACCCAGTCGGCCATCGCGCCGACCCTAGCGCAACTCGTGAGAAGGGGTCGTAACCTAGGGCCCGTGCAGCGCGTCGCGCTGATCGGGACGGGGACGATGGGAGCCCCGATGGCCGCGAACCTCGCGCGGGCGGGCCGCGCGGTCGCCGTCTGGAACCGGACCCGCGCGAAGGCCGAGGCGCTCGCCGGCGAGGGAGTCGGGGTCGCCGGAACGCCGGCCGAGGCGGTGCGGGGCACGGAGGCCGTCGGGATCGTGCTCAAGGACGACGCGGCGGTCGAGGCCGCCCTCGAGGGGCC
>JBGPNP010000365.1:0-3093 GCA_041487575.1 Gaiellaceae bacterium
ACTCGGATCGCCTGCGCCTTGAAGGTGCCGTCCGCGAGCCGCCGCGCGCGAACGGCGACGCGCTGACCGACGCGGAGCTTGCTCAGGCGCGCCGGAGCGCGGACCGTGCGCGCGACGCCGCTCGGTGACACCGTGACGACCGTGCCGCGGTTTCGCTCCTTCGCGACGATGGTTCCGCGCCAAGCGGCCGCGCTCGCCGTCGCAGGGATCGCGGCGAGAACTGCCAGGGCGATGGCGATCGGTAAAGCTCGTTTCATGGTCCTGCCCCTTCCTCTCAGTGTACGGCGAGTCTTCTCGGGCGGTTCTGCCCGTTCACATAGCATGAGTCCTATCGGGCGGAAAACTTGCACGGCTGGACGAAATTCCCCCGTAAGGGGCAGAAGAGCCGCTACGCGGGCGGGATCGCAGCCACACCTGGCAGCTCCTTGCCTTCGAGCAGCTCGAGCGACGCGCCGCCCCCGGTCGAGACCCAGCCGATCTTCCCGGCGAGCCCGAGCTCGTCGATCGCGCGCACGGAGTCGCCCCCGCCGACGACGGTGTGCGCGCTTGCCGCGGCGACGGCCTCGGCCACCGCGCGCGTCCCCTCGGCGAAGCGCGGCCACTCGAAGACCCCCATCGGACCGTTCCAGAAGACCGTGCGCGCCGAGGCGATGCGCTCGGCGAAGGCCTTGCGCGTCTCGGGGCCGATGTCGAGCCCGAGCCAGCCCTCGGGGACGCGGTCGAACGGGACGACCCGCGCCTCGGCCCCCGGATCGAAAGCGGCGGCCGCGACCACGTCGATGGGCAGGACCACGTCGGCAGCACCTGATGGCGGAGATCGCAAAGCGAGCTCCGCAGCCATCTTGCCGCCGACGAGAAGCGCGTCGGCCAGCTCGGCGAGCCGCTCGAGAACGCCGATCTTGTCCGCGACCTTGGCGCCCCCGACGAGGGCGACGAACGGCCGTTCGGGGCTCTCGAGGAGCGCGCCGAGCTCGCGGAGCTCCCGCTCGAGCAGGAGCCCGGCGTAGGCCGGCAGGTGGTGGGCGACAGCTTCGGTCGAGGCGTGCGCCCGGTGGGCGGCGCCGAAGGCGTCGTTGACGTAGAGGTCGGCGAGGGCGGCGAGCTCGCGCGCGTAGCCGTCGTCGTTCGCCGTCTCCTCGGGCCGGAAGCGCGTGTTCTCGAGCACGCTGAGGGGCGCCGAGGCGTCGTCGAAGGCGACGTCGCGCCCGAGTAGCTCGGCGAGGCGGATCGCCACCGGCCGGAGCGAGTACCCTGGGTCGGGCCCGTCCTTCGGGCGGCCGAGGTGGGAGACGAGGACGATGCGGCGGGCGCCCCGCTCGAGCAGGAGCTCGATTGTGGGGAGCGCGGCACGGATGCGGGTGTCGTCGGCGACCCGCCCGTTCTCGAGCGGGACGTTGAAGTCGACGCGGACGAGAACGCGCTTCCCGGCGACGTCGGCGTCGCGGACAGAGCGTGGGAGCCGCATCAGAGACGCTGGACCAGGTCTACCGAGCAGCAGCTGTAGCCCCACTCGTTCAGCGCGGTGGAACCCATGGTTCCCCCGTGATCCCCCTCCTTGCAGCCCATCACAGCCTCTGAACGAGGTCCACAAGCCGGCAGCTGTAGCCCCACTCGTTCAGCGTGGCGGAACCCATGGTTCCCCCGTGCTCCCCCTCCTTGCTGCCCATCACAGCCTCTGCACGAGGTCCACAAGCCGGCAGCTGTAGCCCCACTCGTTGTCGTACCAGGAGAACACCTTCACCTCGCGGCCGTGGGTCATGGTGAGCTCCGAGTCGAAGATGCTCGAGTACGAGCTGCCGATGATGTCGGTCGAGACGAGTGGCTCCTCGGAGTACAGGAGGATCCCGGCGAGCGGCCCCTTGTCGGCGACCTCCCGGAAGGCCGCGTTCACCTCCCCGACGCTGACGTCGCGCCCCAGGTGGGCGACGAGGTCGACGACCGAGCCGTCCGGTACCGGGGCGCGGATGGCGACGCCGTCCACCTTGCCCTTGAGCTCCGGGATGACGAGGCCGATCGCGCGCGCCGCGCCGGTCGTCGTCGGAATGAGGTTGATCGCCGCCGAGCGAGCGCGGCGCAGGTCACTGTGCGGGAGATCGAGGATGCGCTGGTCGTTCGTGTACGCGTGGATCGTCGTCATGAAGCCGGACTCGATCCCGAAGGCGTCGTTCAGCACCTTCGCGACGGGGGCGATGCAGTTCGTGGTGCAGGAGGCGTTCGAGATGATGCGATGGCGCTCCGGGTCGTAGGCCGCGTCGTTGACGCCGAGCACGAGCGTCACGTCGGGATCGGTCGCCGGTGCAGAGACGACGACCCTCTCCGCGCCGGCGTCGAGGTGTCGCTGAACCTGGTCGCGCTTCGTGAAGAGCCCGGTGGACTCGAGGACGATCTCGACGCCGAGCTCCTTCCAGGGGAGATTCGCCGGGTCGCGCTCGGTCAGGAGCCGAAGCTCGCGGTCGCCGACGCGGATGGCGCCCTCGAGCGCCTCGACCTCCTCCTCGAACGCGCCGAGGACTGAGTCGTGCTTGAGGAGATGGGCCATCGTCTTCGCGTCGCCGATGTCGTTGACGGCGACGACCTCGATGTCGGCGCCCTGCTTCCGCGCCGCACGGAAGAAGTTCCGCCCGATCCGCCCGAAGCCGTTGATCCCCACCCGAACGCTCATGCCTCGCCTCCCTGGTCGGTCTCCCGGGCGGCGATTCTACCCCGCGCCGCGCCAGGCTCCTTGCAGTTCCCGGGCACTTCGTGATACTTGCCGCGAGCGGGTCCGCGTTCGTCCGGTGTCGGATACAGACCCCGTCCGGCGCCAAGGTTCTGAGTGCGGTGAAACCGGAGGGGGAGATCGTCCTCGGAGCTTCCCCTCCGGCCCGCTCCTAAGCCGGGGAAAATGCTGCGCATTTTCCCCGGGGGGTGTTTAGTCCCGTCGCTTCGCTCGGGAGGACCTGTCAGAGGTCAGCGAGGCGCCGGAGCTTCGCGAGGCGCCGCTGCGCCGCCGACCTCGTCGCGGGCGGACGGCAGCGTGCGGCCAGCTCCGCGAGCGGAAGCGTCGGATAGCGCCTGCGGAGCTCGGCGATCTCCCGGAGCTCCGGGGTGAGC
>JBGPNP010000366.1:0-3068 GCA_041487575.1 Gaiellaceae bacterium
AGCTCGGCGCCAAGGGGCTCGCCGTCCCGCGACCTCGGGTCACCGCCTGAGGCCTACCAGCCTCCCCCGCCGCCGCCCCCGCCCCCGCCTCCTCCGCCGCCCGAGAAGCCGCCGCCGAAGCCGCCCGAGCCGCTTCCCGGCGGGGCGAGCGCGGAGCCGAAGCCGGCCGAGAGGTCGCCGATCCCGAGCGCGGTCGGACCCGAGCCGAGGTCGCCGGTCGGGCTGATCCAGTAGATGCTGCTCCGGTCGTGTAGCTCCTTCGGCATGTGGAGCTGGGCGCCCTGGAGCACGCGCTCGGCGATCCCGAAGGCGATCCCGTAGACGAGGAAGCGCTCCCAGAGCTCGAGCGAGGCGGGCGGCGCCTCGGCGAGGCGGGGGAAGTCGGTCAGATAGCGCCGGAAGGCCTCCCAGCGCTGGGCCTCGAGCTCGGCATCCTTCTTGCGGCGCCGCCAGGCGGCGACCTGCTTCCTCGCAAGCATGAGAAGGAACGCGTTGAACGCAGCGCAACCGCCCACGGCGACGAGTACGACGTCGCCCCAGCGGGGCGCGTTCGAGTCGAAGCGGTTCGTGCCGATCCAGAGAAGGATGGCCGCGACGACCGAGAACGCGGCGAAGGCGCCGGTGACGACTGTGACGCCTGTGTCGACGAACCAGCCGCGGCGGCGCACCGCGTCGGCGACGTCGCTCTTGAAGTCCCTGAACCGCTTCGCATTCCCTATGCGGTCCTTCTCGATCTCGTCACGGAAGTGGGAAAGTGGGCGCGCCCCGGCCAGGAGCACCTCGTCCACGACGGAGGCGACCGGCCGCTCGAACTGCTCCAGCGCGAGACTCTTGTCGCCGTAGTCGAGCTCGAGGTCGGCGACGTCCTCGTGGCGCAGGCCTCCCCAGGTGCTGCGCCGGGTCGTGACCGGCTTGGCGGTGTAGCGGCCGCGGCGGATCAGGTCGAAGAGCGTGGCCGTGAATTCGAGCGAGCCGGCGGCGTCGCGCTCAGCCATGAGCGGCGGCACGAGCGCCGGCTGGAGCTCTGACGGAGGCTCCTGCTCGTACTCGCGGTCATACCCGGTTCGCACCTCCCGGCCGAGGGCGGCCCACGTCCCGGCCATCAGGGCGCCTGCCGGGCCGGCGCCAAGAAGGAGCAAGTAGAGAACGCTGCGCCAGAGGTGGTCGAGCGCGCTCCTGATCCGCCGCCGGTCGCGCTCGAAGCGCGCGGCGTCCGCGGCCTCATCGGCGACGATCCGCGCGAGCGCGTTCCCGCTTCCCACCTTCGCGCCCGCGGTCGAGGAGAGAAGCCGGCGCGGGAAGACGACGCGCAGCTCCACGAACTGCTGGGCGGGAACGTCGATCGCACGCAGGATCGCCCGGTCGGCTGCCCTCGCGACGTCGCCGCGAACCGAGACCGGGTGGCCCCAGACCCTGAAGGCCGGCCCCGAGGCCGGGCCGGGGAGGGTCAGCTCGGCCGTGAGAAAGCCGAGCGAGGCCTTCCACTGGTCGCCCCAGACCTTGAGGTTCACGTCGACGACGTCGTCGTAGGCGACCGCGAGGCCGGTCAGGCGGTATGAGATCGCGAACGTGCGCGGGCCGCCTGTCGGGTTGTCGTAGTGCCAGACCACCCGTTCGGTGTTGCCGCGGCGAACGGTGTTGAACGTGCTCGGCGTGTCGATGGAGCCGAGCTCTACGCTGCCTCCCTGCGTGTAGGGGTGGCCGCCTTCGGAGACGAGGAGGTCCGAGATGGCCTCGCCGTCGCGGAGCGGGATGTCCCGGTAGCCGCCGTGGAAGGTGCCGACGAAGGTGATGTCCTCGCTGATCGCGACTGAGCCGTCTGGCGCGATGCGCGCCACAACGTGCGCCTGCGGGAGCTGGAGCTCCGCGGAAGCCGGCCCGGCGAGGGCGAGCGCGGCGAGGAGGGCGAGCCCGAGCGCTAGCGCACGGCTCAAAAGCGCACCTGCGGCGCCTCCCGCACCGGCTCCTCGATCTCGAAGAAGTCCCGCGCCGCGAAGTTGAAGACGCCGGCGACAATATTCGTCGGGACCGTCTGGACGGCGTTGTTGAACGTGAGCACGGTGTCGTTGTAGATCTGGCGGGCGACGGCGATCTTCCCCTCGGTATCCGTGAGCTGGGCCTGGAGCTGCTGGAAGTTCTCCGTCGCACGAAGCTGCGGGTACTGCTCGGCGACGGCGAAGAGGCGGCCGATCGCCGCCGTGAGCACGTTCTCGGCCTGCGCCTGCTGCGCGACGCCCTGCGCCTGCTGAGCCCCCGTGCGCGCCTTCGTCACCTCCTCGAAGGTCGAGCGCTCGTGCGCGGCGTAGCCCTTGACCGTCTCGACGAGGTTCGGGATCAGGTCGTACCGGCGCCGGAGCTGGACGTCCACCTGCGACCAGGCGTTGTCCACGCGGTTCCGCTTGCGAACGAGACCGTTGTAGATCGCGACGAGGAGAAGCAGGAGCGCGACGACGACCACGGTGACGACGATCCCGACGATCACGCTCTCACCCTATCGTGCCGACCGGCTAGATTCATACATATCATTATAATTTAGCTTCCGGGTTCGGCGGTCGGAGTTATCATCATAATTTCCTGACCGGAGCGGGCGCCAGGCCACAGCGGCTCAGCCGCCCAGCCTCGCGATGAGGGCCGCCTGCTCCCCGGGCGAGAGCCACGGCGGCGAGCCTGCGGCGAGGTTCGCCCGAGCGTGCCCGACCTTGGAGGTCGCCGGGACTGTGACGTGGACGCGCGGGTCGGAGAGCGTCCACCTGAGAAGCTCGCGCGGCTCGGCGCGGCGGAGAAGCGCGCCCTCGCCGAAGGGCCGCATGGCGATCACTCCGAGTCCGAGCTCCTCGGCCAGGGGGAGGATGCGCCGCTCGGCCTCCCGCTGGAGCGGGTTGTACGGGACCTGGATCGCCTGGATCCTCCCGGTGCGCATGACGCGCTCGAGCTCGCCGAACGCCGACTCGAGGTAGTGCGTCGCGCCGATGAGCGCGATGCGACCGGCCTCGCGCTCGGCCTCGAGCCAGGGCAGGTGCTCGCCCCAGGCGACGAGGTTGTGGATCTGCTCGAGATCGACGCGGCCC
>JBGPNP010000367.1:0-3057 GCA_041487575.1 Gaiellaceae bacterium
GGGGTCGGTCGCCGGCGGCCCGGGCTGCCAGACATCCTCGCAGACGGTCGGCCCGACGAGCGTCTCCCCGCAGCGCAGGAGGACGAGGTCGCGGCCCGCCTGGAAGTAGCGATCCTCGTCGAAGACGCCGTAGTTCGGGAGGAAGCGCTTGCGGTACCAGCCCTTCACCTCGCCGTCCGCACAGACGGCGCACGCGTTGAAGAGGTCGCGGTCGAGGAGCGGGGCCCCGACGAGCGCGGCGATGCCAGTCGTCTCGCGCGCGATCTCGTCGAGGCTCTGCGTCGCGGCGCGGAGGAAGCCGGGCCGCAGCAGCAGATCCTCGGGCGGGTAACCGGTGACCGCGAGCTCCGGGAAGAGGACGAGGTCGGCGCCCGCCTCGCGGGCCTCCTCGAGCCGGCGGACGATGCGCTCCCGGTTCCCCTCCAGGTCGCCGACGACGGTGTCGATCTGGGCCAGCGCCAGCCTCACAGCTGCATCATACCAAGTTTACGACTCTGCGGCGAAAACCTTGACCGCCTCCAGCGCCCGCGCCACGTCCTCCTCGGTGTTGTAGAGGTGGAAGGAGATGCGCAGCGCCCCGGCGCGTCCGGCGCAGCGGATCCCGGCCCGCTCGAGCTCTGCGAGCGCCCGCTCGGCGTCCCCGACGCGCACCCGCACGATCGGCGACGCAGGCTCTGGAAGGCCGAGTCCCTCGGCGAAGGCGCGGGCGAGCGCCAGGTCGTGCTCGCCGATCCGGTTCGCTCCCAGCCCGGCGAGGAGCTCGAGGCTCGGCCGCGCTCCGGCGGCCACGAACCAGGGCAGTGAGGTGTCGAGGCGCCGCGCGTCCTCGGTCAGCTCGCGCGACGGGCCGTAGTAGCGCTCGTACGGGTCGACGGTGGACTTCCAGCCGGCGAGCCAGGGCTCGATCTCGGCCAGGCGCTCTCGCCGCACGTAGAAGAAGCAGAGCCCGCGCGGGCAGCAGAGCCACTTGTAGGCGGCCGCGCCGAGGTAGTCGATGCCGTCGAGGTCGATCGGGAGGGCGCCGATCGACTGCGTCCCGTCCACGAAGAGGCGGACGCCGGTCGTCCGGAGCGCCGCGAGGTCGGCGGCCTGCCCGTCGGCCGACTGGACCGAGCTGACGGCAACGATCGCCGTCCGCTCGTCCACCCCCTCCGCGAGCCGGTCGAGGGGCCGGAAGCGCAGCTCGACGCCGCGGCTCTCGAGGGGCATCCACGGGAGCAGCGCCGAGTGAAACTCCTCTTCGTAGAGGACGACGTTGTCCCCCGGTCCGGCCGGCAGGCTCGCCGCGACGATCCCGGCAGCGGCCGAGAGCGCCGGCAGGAGCGCGACGTCCTCGGGGTGCGCGCCGACGAGCCGGCCGAAGAGCGCCCGGCAGGCCTCGCCGTCCTCTTCCCAGCGATGCCAGTCCTCCCACTCGCGCCAGCCCGCGACCGCACGCTCGAGCGCTCCGAGCGTCGCGCGGGGAGGAAGCCCGTACGTCGCCGTGTCCAGGTATCCGGCGGTCCGGATCCCCTCGTACTCAGACGGCGCGAGCAATGCCCTCGAGCGCCTCGGGGTTCTCGACCGACGACAGGTCGCCCGGATCCTGCCCGAGCGCCTGCGCGCGCACGGCGCGGCGCACGATCTTCGCGCTGCGTGTCTTCGGGAGCGCCGGCACGAGGACGACCCGCTCGGGTTGGAAGGCCTTGCCGAGCTCCGCCGCGACGCAGTCGGCGATATCGGCCGCGATTGTCTCCCCGGGCTCGACGCCCGGCGAGAGGACGCAGAAGACCCAGGCCACCTCGCCCTTGACGTCGTGCGGAACGCCGACCGCGGCAGCCTCCATCACGGCGGGGTGCGAGACGGCGGCCGACTCGATCTCGGCCGGCCCGATCCGCTTCCCCGCGATGTTGAGCGTGTCGTCCGAGCGTCCGTGCAGGAACCAGTAGCCGTCCTCGTCGATCGAGGCCCAGTCGCCGTGCACCCACATCCCCGGCATCCGTCGCCAGTAGGCCTCGAGGTAGCGCTCGGGGTCCTTCCAGATTCCGCGCGTCATGCCGGGGAAGGGCTTGCGGCAGACCAGCTCGCCAACCTCGCCGCGGACCGGGTTGCCCTCGGCGTCGACGACGTCCATCGCCATGCCGAGGGCGGGGCCGCCGAGCGTGCACTCCTTGATCGGGATGACGACTGAGCAGGTGAGGAAGCAAGCGCCGACCTCGGTGCCGCCGGAGATGTTGATGATCGGGCAGCGGCTGCCGCCGACCCGCTCGAGCAGCCAACGGTAGGGCGCGGCGTTCCAGGGCTCGCCTGTCGTGACGAAGATGCGGAGCGAGGACAGGTCTGCCGCCGGCTCGCCATGCGGGATGAGCGCGCGGGTCAGCGTCGGCGAGATGCCGAGGATCGTCACGCGCTCGCGCTCGACGAGCTGCCAGATGCGGTCGGGCGGCCAGTCGGGCGCGCCCTCCATGAAGACGAGCCGCGCCCCGAGGGCCCCGCCGCCGACCACCGTCCACGGGCCCATGATCCAGCCCATGTCGGTGGCGAAGAGGATCGTGTCGTCCGGGTGGGCGTCGGCCTGATAGGCGACCTCGCGCGTGATCGAGGCGAGAAAGCCTCCCTGGACGTGGAGGGCCCCTTTCGGCTGTCCGGTCGTGCCGGAGGTGTAGGCGAGGAGGTAGGGGGCCTCCGAATCGACCATGACCGGCGGGAGCGTCCCCGGCCGGCCGCCCACGAGCTCGTCCCAGAAGACGTCGCGCCCCGGCTGCATCGGCACGTCCGGGCGGCCGAGCCGCCTCCAGACGACGACGTGCTCGACCGAGGGCGCGTCTGCGACCGCCTCGTCGGCCGTCTCCTTTATCGGGAGGACGCGGCCGCGTCGGAAGGTGCCGTCGGCTGTGATCACGACCTTGGCTTCGGAATCGACGAGGCGCGCGGCGACGGCGTGTGCCGCGAAGCCCGAGAAGATCGGGCACTGGACGGCGCCGAGGTGGGCACAGGCGTGCGAGGCGACGGCGGCCTCGGGCGACATCGGCAGGTACGTCGCGACGACGTCGCCGGCGCCGACGCCGAGCGCCGCCA
>JBGPNP010000368.1:0-3053 GCA_041487575.1 Gaiellaceae bacterium
ACTCCGTCTCGGTGATCGGGAACGCGTCGGCGATCTCCGGTGCGTCGCGCTTGAAGACCATAAAGCTGCGGGCGAACTCGATCACGACCTCGCGGCGCTGGTTGATCCCGCGGCAGCGCATCGAGACGATGCCGACGCTCGGGTTCGACTTCGACTCGCGCAGGTCGAGGATCTCGCTCTCGGCCCAGAGCGTGTCGCCGGCGAAGACCGGCTTCGGCAGCTTGATGTCCGTCCAGGCGAGGTTCGCGGCGGCGTTCTCGCTCGTGTCGGGCACGGTAATTCCCGTGACGAGCGCGAGCGTGAACGTCGAGTTGACGAGCGGCTTGCCGAACTGCGTGCGCCCGGCGTAGGGCACGTTGAAGTGAATCTGGTTCGTGTTCAGCGTCAGGCAGGTGAACCAAACGTTGTCCGCCTCGGTGATCGTGCGGCCGAGGCGGCTCTCGTAGACGTCGCCGACCTCGAAGTCCTCGTAGAAGCGGCCCCGCCAGACCTTGGGGGCCGTCGCCTCAGTTGGCATTGAAGACACTCCTTTTCGCATCTGCCAGAAGCTGCCGCGCGCGCTCGACGACGGGCAGGTCGATCATCTCGCCGTCGAGGGCGACCACCCCACGGCCCTCGGTGACGCCCCGCTCGTAGGCCTCGACGATCCTCCGGGAGCGCTCGAGCTCCTCGTCGCCCGGCGAGAAGACCGCATTCACGACTCCGATCTGCGCCGGGTGGATGCAGGCCTTGCCGCGGAAGCCGAGCGAGCGCGCGAGGCGGCATTCGGCCTCGAGCCCCTCGTCGTCGCTCAGTGCGAGGTGAACGAGGTCGAACGGTGCCCGGATACCCGCCGCGGCCGAGTCGAGCACGACCTGCGAGCGCGCGAAGAGCACCTCGAGCCCGTCGGCGCGCGGCTCGAGGCCGAGCTCGAGGCCGAGGTCGACCGCGCCGAGGACGAGTGCCGCGACGCGCGGCTCGCGCGCCGTCTCGTAAGCGAGGCGGAGCCCCTGCGCCGTCTCGACGATCGCGATCACGGGGGGTCCCGCGGAGCCAAGCGCCTCGACGGCTTCGGGGGTCGCCTTCGGCAGGACGATCGCGTCGAGCGAGACGTCCTCGAGCGCCTCGAGGTCGTCCTCCCAGAAGGCGGTCCCGACGCCGTTGATCCGGATCATCTTCAGGCTGGTGCTCGAGATCTCCCCGAGAAGTCGGGAGGCGAGCCTGCGAGCCGAAGGCTTCTCGGGCATAGCCACGGCGTCCTCGAGATCGGCGACGATGGCGTCCGCTTCGACCTCGAAGGCCTTGCGCAGCTTGCTCTCCTCGCTGCCGGGAGCGAAGAGGAGCGAGCGGGCTGAGGCGAGGGTCGGCATGGCGGTTGACAGCAGGCCGGATGTCAGACATAAGAACACAATCGCGTCGGCCGAGGCAAGGAGGAGCATTCTGTGAAGGCGGTCGTCTTCCACGAGTTCGGCGGGTCGGACGTCCTCAGGCTCGAGGATGTCTCGGACCCGAGGCCGGGCCCTGGCGAGGTCGCGATCGACATCGGCGCCTGCGCGCTGAACCACCTCGACGTGGACATCCGCGAAGGCGTCTCGCGCTTTCCGGTGCAGCCGCCGTTCATCCTCGGCCTCGAGGTCGTCGGGCGGATCTCGGAGCTCGGCGACGGCGTCACGGGCTGGCAGGTCGGCGACCGCGTCAACCCCTACCTCATGGCGACGTGTGGCGAGTGCGTCTACTGCCGCACCGGCCGCGAGTCGCTCTGCGTCGCCCCGGGCTTCATCAGCTTCTCGACGAACGGAGGCTACGCCGAGAAGCTCGCCTGTCGGGCCTCGCAGCTCGTCCGCGTTCCCGACCAGCTCTCGGACGCCCAGGCCGCGTCGACGCAGATCGCCTTCGCGACCGCCTGGCACATGCTCTTCGCCCGCGGCAGGCTCCAGCCCGGCGAGACGGTGCTCGTGAGCTCGGTCGGGAGCGGCATCGGCTCGGCCGCCGTCCAGCTCGCGCACATGGCCGGCGCGCGCGTGATCGGGAACTCGAGCCGCGACGACAAGCTCGCCCGCGCCGCCGAGCTCGGCATGGACGCGGGCATCGACTACACGAAGCAGGACGTCGTCGAGGAGGTAATGCGCCTGACGGACGGCCAGGGCGTCGACCTCGTCTACGAGCACGTCGGCGGAGAGCTCTTCCAGAAGGGGCTCGACTCGCTCAAGAAGGACGGTCGCATGGTGATCTGCGGGGCCCACTCCGGAGAGGTCGTCCCCTTCGACATCATCCCGTTCTTCCGCACGCAGAAGTCGATCATCGGCTCCTTCGTCTACACGCGCACCGAGGTCGAGACCGTCTTCGGCCTCGCCGCGCGCGGGAAGATCACGCCGGTCGTCGCCGCCACCTTCCCGCTCGAGCGGGCGAAGGACGCGATGGATCTGATGGAGAGCCGCGAGTTCTTCGGCAAGATCGTCTTATCGATTTCCGGCGATGCCGGAAATCGATAAGAGGGGAGGCTCTCGGATGACCGGGAGAGAGTTTCTCTTGGTCGAGCTCTTGCCGCTGGAGGGCGAAGCCCAGCGGTTTCCGGCGATGCCGGAAACCGCTAAAAGGGAGGATCTCGGATGACCGCTGGAGGGTCTCTTTTGGTCGAGCTTTTGCCGCCGAAGGCGGGAAAAGGTCGTGGGATATGAAGCGCCTCGGAGTGGATGTCGGTGGGACGTTCACGGACCTCATCTACGTGGACGACGAGGCCGGCAGGGTGCTCGTCCACAAGCTGCCGACGACGCCGGACGACCCATCGCGCGGCACCGTCCAGGGCGTCCAGGAGCTGACCGCCGAGGCGGGTGAGAGCCCGGCCGCGCTCGACCAGGTCTTCCACGGGACGACGATCGCGACGAACATCGTCATCGAGCACAACGGCGCGAAGGTCGGCCTGATCACGACCGAGGGCTACCGCGACATCCTCCACATCGCGCGGCACCAGAAGCCCTACAACTTCTCGAACTACCAGGATCTCCCCTGGCAGCGCTGGCCGCTCGTCCGCCGCCGCTACCGCCTGACGGTGCCCGAGCGGATCACGAAGGACG
>JBGPNP010000369.1:0-3029 GCA_041487575.1 Gaiellaceae bacterium
CCACGAGCTCGCCGCCGGCGAGCGCGACTTCGCGCTCTACCGGATCGGCGACTGCGTCGCCCCCCGCCTCGTCGCCGACGTCATCTTCGACGGCCACCGCCTCGCCCGCGAGATCGACACGGACAACCCCGCCGTCCCGCTTCCGTACAAGAGGGAGCGCGCGCTCGCCGAGGCGATACGATTTCCCCGCTGAAAGGAGGCTCGATGCCGAAGGGGCTGCTGGAGCGGCGGAGGGTCCCGTGCTCGGTGACGGCGGCTACCTCCTCGAGCTCGAGAAGCGTGGCTACGTCCAGGCGGGCCCGTGTACGCGGGAGGTGAGCCTTACGCACCCCGCCGCGCTCGCCGAGCTCCATCGGGAGTTTCTGCACGCGGGGGCGGAAGTTCTGCAGGCGCTCACGTTCTACGCGAGCGAGGACAAGCTCGCGACCGTCGGGCTCGGCGGCAAGGTAGACGAGATCAACCGGGCCGCGACCGAGATCGCTCGTTCCGTCGCGGCCGAGGGCGACGCGCTCGTCGCCGGCAACCTCACCCTCACATGGGTCTACGAGCCGGGCGACTCCGCCTCGATCGAGCGCGTGCGCGCCCTCTTCGACCGTCAACTCGAGGTGCAGATGGACGTCGGCATCGACCTCGTCATCTGCGAGACGTTCTCGTACGTCGGCGAGGCGCCCCTCGCTCTGGAGCGCTCGCGGCTGACGGGCCTGCCGGTCGCCGTGACGATGTCCTACGAGGACGAGCCGGTGAGCTGGGAGGGCTGGGGCCCGGCCGAGTGCGCGCGCCGGCTCGAGGCGGCCGGCGACGTCGTCGGTGCCAACTGCATCCGTAACCCGGAGCACACGCTTCCGCTCGTCAGGGAGATGCGGGAGGCGGTCTTCTGCTACGTGGCGGCCCAGCCGACCGCCTACCGGACGCCGCCCGAGCGGGCCGACTTCACGGCGCTGGACGAGTTTCCGTTCGGCCTCGACCCGCTCCAGCTCACCCGCGGCGAGATGGCCGACTACGCCCTCGCGGCCCGCGACCTCGGGATCGAGTTCATCGGCTCCTGCTGCTGCTCGGTCGCCTGCCACGTGCGGGCGATGGCGAAGGCGCTCGGCAAGCTCCCAGGGGAGGAGCGCACGTGGCGGGTCGACTACGACCGCCCGATGTCGGCGTACGAGCAGCACCGCCACACCGAGCAGTGCTAGGCAGCCACTAGAACCCCCGGAACGGCGACAACCCGGAGACCTCGGCTCTGCGGCCCAGCCGATGCCTCCGGGTTGGTGTCGCCGCGCAAGTGTCGCGCTTCCCGCAGCCTCTGCCTGGCGTCGGGCGGTCTGCGGGCATCCCCGACTATAGAGAAGGGCCGGGTTAAGTCAAGTAGGTTGGTGAAGTAACTTGCGAGGTCGTATACTTCACTGCCAAATGACTGCGCGGTCCTCCCAGACTGTCGCTGCGGAAGCCGGCAGGCCTACGCTCGGCGACCGCGTCCGCCAACTCCGCATCTCCAAGGGCCTGACCCAGACCGATCTTGCCGGCGAGCGCTTCTCCAAGGAGTACGTCTCGCAGGTCGAGCGCGGCAAGACGCGGCCGACGCCAGAGACGATCGACTGGCTTGCGGCCCGGCTGGGCGTAGACGCCCGCTTCCTCGAGCTCGGTGCCTCCGCCCATCAGGTCGAGCGGGTCGAGGGCGCGATCGCGCGCGCCGAAGGTGCGCTCGAAGCGGGCCGGTACGAGCAGGTCGTCGACGAGCTTCGTGCGCTCGGGGACGCGCTCGTCGAGCTCGGCGAGCCGGACCTCGAGCTCCGAGCGCTGCTCTCCGAGGCGTGGGCTCGCATGTATCTCGGCGAGGTGCGCGAGGCGGTCGAGATCCTCGAGCGGGCGCGGAAGCTCGCCGAAGGGCCCGCATTCACCGATTTCCACCGCGCGGACGTCTTGTACCGCCTCGGGTGCTGCCGCCAGAAGCTCACGTCGACAGCCACTTCGATCGCGCTCTTCACCGAGGCGTTGCGCCTCGCGACGGGCTCCGGTTTGCCCTGTGACCGGCTCAAGGCGCACATCTTCGAGTGGCGGTCGCGTTGTTACCGCCGCCAGCGCGACTGGGAGGCGGCCCGAGAGGACGTCGAGCGTGCGCTCGAGCTCGCCGATTCGCTGAACGACCGTCACACGATCGCGCACACCTACTTCCAGGCCTCGATCCTCGCCGAGCGGACGGGTCACTGGGTGCTTGCCCGCTCGTACGCCGAGCGCGCCAAGGCCCAGTACGAGGAGATCGCCGACCGCGCCAACGTCGGCAAGCTCCTGAACAATCTCGGCGGTCTCAGCTTTCTCCTCGGCAAGCCGGAGGACGCGATCGCGCACCTCAAGGAAGCGTTCCGCGTCGCGCTCGAGGTGGACAGCGAGACGGACGCCGCGTACGCGGTTTCCTCGCTCGCGCAGGTGCACCAGCGCATCGGTCAGAACGAGCTCGCCGAGGAGCAGGCCCGGCGCGCGCTCGAACTCCTCGCCGGACGCGAAGATCTGATCGACGAGATCGGAAACGCCCAACTCGTCCTCGGCAGAGCGCTGCTCGAGCAGGGGCGCCTCGACGAGGCCGAAGAGACCTTCGAGCTGGCAGAGGCGAGCTTCGCCCAGCTCTCCTCCGCGAGCCATAACGCCGCCGTCTGGGTCGCGCAGGGCGACCTCGCAGCCCGGCGCGGCGACGATCGTACGGCGGCAAGGCTGTACCGGCGCGCCGCCGAAGCTCTGCAGGACTTCCGCTTCTAGCGCCAAAAGGAGGTGTCAGCGGTGAGCGTTCTCGCTTCCTCGCCCGAGTCGGTGAGGTCCGGGTTCCACGACGGCCGCTGGCCGGCCGCGCTGTCTGGGAAATGGGTCGCGTTCGTGGAGAGAGGAGGTGCGCTGTGGCTGACTCCGTGCGGGAAGGCTTTCACGACGGTCGCTAGAGGATCCCCCTAGGGGTCCGCCACCGGCGTTTCTCTCGCGATCCGGCGCGGTCGGCCCCGCGCCCGGATCTCTTCTTTTCCCCTCCTGCGCAGGCTCGCTAGTCGCTTCCC
>JBGPNP010000370.1:0-3014 GCA_041487575.1 Gaiellaceae bacterium
CATCGGGACGATCATCTTCGCCGCCGCCGTCGTCATCATGCTCGGAAACATCATCGTCCAGCGCCGTCGCGAGAAAGGAACCCCGTGAGCATCACCGCCGCCTCGATGTCCGCCGACGAGCTCCAGCGCGCCGCTCGGGACCACCTCTGGCTCCACTTCACGCGCCTGGGCGGCTACCGGGACGCTGAGGTACCGATCATCGTGCGGGGCGACGGCTGCTACCTCGAGGACTCGAACGGCAAGCGCTACCTCGACGCGCTGGCGGGCCTCTTCTCGGTCAACATCGGCTACGGCTTCGGGGAGGAGATCGGGGAGGCGGCCGCGGCCCAGATGCGCGAGCTGCCGTTCTACACGAACTGGACGTACGCGCACCCGCGCGCGATCGAGCTCGCCGCCGAGGTCGCCTCGCTCGCACCCGGAGACCTGAACCGGATCTTCTTCGTCTCCGGTGGCTCGGAGGCGGTCGAGGCCGCCTGGAAGCTCGCCCGCCAGTACCACGCAATGCGCGGCGAGCGGCGCTGGAAGGCCGTCGCGCGGCGGATCGCCTACCACGGTGCGACGATGGGCGCTCTCTCGATCACCGGCATCGCCTCGATCAAGGCGCCGTTCGAGCCGCTCGTCCCGGACGCGATCCACGTCCGCAACACGAACCGCTACCACCGCCCCGTGGAGGAGACCGAGGAGGAGTTCACCGCCTTCCTGCTCGACGACCTCGAGGAGGCGATCCTCCAGGCCGGCCCGGGGACCGTGGCGATGGTGATCATGGAGCCCGTCCAGAACGCGGGCGGCGCCTACACGCCGCCTGCAGGGTACTTCCGCGGCGTACGGGAGATCTGCGACCGCTACGGCATCCTCCTCTGCGCGGACGAGGTCATCACCGGCTTCGGGCGCCTCGGCGCCTGGTTCGCCTCCGCACGATACGACATCCAGCCAGACCTCCTGACGACCGCGAAGGGCCTCTCCTCCTCGTACGCCTCGATCGGCGCCGTCGTCGCGTCGGACCGCCTCGTCGAGCCCTTCCTCGAGGGGACGGCGATGTACGCCCACGGGATGACCTTTGGGGGCCACCCCGTCCAGTGCGCGGTCGCCCTCAAGAACATCGAGATCATGAAGCGGGAGCGGATCGTCGAGCACGTCGCCGAGACGCAGGACCAGTTCAGGGCGACGCTCGCTCAGCTCCTCGACCTCCCGATAGCAGGCGACCTGCGCGGCACGGGCTTCTTCTACGCGCTCGAGCTCGTCAAGGACAAGGAGACGCGCGAGACCTTCTCGGAGGAGGAGTGCGAGACGCTCCTGCGCGGCTTCCTGTCGACCCGGCTCTTCGAGCGCGGCCTCATCTGCCGCGCCGACGACCGCGGCGACCCCGTCGTCCAGATCTCGCCGCCGCTCGTCGCCGGGCAGGCCGAGTTCGACGAGATCACGGGGATCCTCGGCGACGTCCTTGCGGAGGCCTCGCAGCGGATGCGCGCGTGATGGACACCTACCTCACGATCGCGAGCAAGCGGGACACGCGCGCCTACGCAGAGCGGCCGATCCCGGACGACATCGCGCGGCGCATCCTCGACGCGGGCCGCGTGGCGGGCAGCGCGAGGAACCGCCAGCCCTGGCGCTTTCTCGTCGTCGGGGACGCGGACGTCCGAGAGCGGCTCGCGGCGACTGTCTACGAACCCGGGAACGTCCGCGGGGCCGCGCTCGTTGTCGCTGTCGTCACACCGGGCGGGAAGTACGCCTTCGACACGGGGCGCGCAGCCCAGAACATGATGCTCGCCGGCTGGAACGAGGACGTCGCCTCCTGCCCGAACGGAATGCCCGACGCGGAGACGACGGCGGCCGCCCTCGGCCTCGGCGACGAGGAGCGGCCGGTCGTGGTGCTGACGTTCGGGTACGCCGCGCGAGAGCGCGACCCCGAGAGCCGGTCGGCCGAGGAGTGGTCCGCCCGTGCCGACCGCAAGCCGCTCGACGAGATCGTCCGACGGCTGTAGGGGCGAGGCCGCCTCGCCCCTACGACTCCTTCGCGCGCCGGCGCTCCTTCTCGTAGACCGGGTGCTGGACTAGCTCTGCGCCGACGAGCTCGCCCTCGACCCGCGCCTGCAGCGTCGTGCCGGGCACGTTCAAGTCCTTGCGGATCTTCGCGAGCCCGAGCGTCTTCCCCCCGAGGTAGGGCGACTCGACCGCCTGCGTGACGAGGCCGACCTCTTCGCCGGCCACGAAGAGCGGCGCACCGCTGGCGGCATCGCCACCCGAGTCGAGCGCGACGCTCGTGAGCCGCAAGGCCGTCGCTTCGCGGTCGCGCAGGCACCCGTTCCGGCCCTGGAACTCGCCCTTGTCGAGCGCCACCGACCAGCCGAGCCCGCACTCGTACGGCGACACGGTCGGGTCGTACTCGACCCCGCCGATGATAAAGCCGCCCTCGATCCGGAAGAGGTCGAGCGCGACCATGCCGATCACCTTCATCCCGGCGGGCGTGCCACCGTCGATCAGCGCGTCCCAGAGGTCGAGAGCGCGCTCGCGCTCGACCCAGAGCTCGTAGCCGAGCTCGGCCGTGTAGCCCAGCCGCGTCATGTAGACCGGGACGCCCGCGATCTCGACGTCCTCGCGGAAGCGGTAGTAGGGGAAGGCCCCGTTCGAGAGGTCGCTTGCCGTGAGGCCCTGGAGGATCTCGCGGCTCCTCGGGCCCTGGAGGCAGACGTGCGGCATCGCGTCGGTGCACTCGCGCACCGTCACGCCGGCCGGGGCCTTGGCCCGGAAGATCTCGTAGTCGCGGTCGTTCGCGCCGCAGAAGCGGATCGAGTCGGCCGACCGCACCATGACCGTGCAGTCGTCGATCATCTTCCCGTTCTCGTCCGTGAGCGCGCCGTAGCCGATCCGGCCCGGCCCGAGCTGGGAGACGTCGCGCGTGACGATCGTGTTCACGAAGGCCTGCGCGCCGGGGCCGTCGATGTCCACCTTGCGGAGCATGGTGAAGTCCATGAGCGCCGCGGCCTCGCGGCAGGCGCGGTACTCCTCGAGCGTGC
>JBGPNP010000371.1:0-3001 GCA_041487575.1 Gaiellaceae bacterium
CGATGCGCCGCGCGCTCGAGGAGGCGGGCGTCACGCTCGCGCCGCTCGCCGCCCTCAGCGGCTGAGCAGCACGACCCCCGCGACGACAAGGGTCGTGCCGACAACCCGCAGGAGCGTGATCGACTCCGACAGGAAGAGGGCGGAGCCGATCACGGTCACCACGGGATAGGCTGAGCCTGCGGGAACGACCTTGCTCGCGTCGCCCTTCGTGAGAGCGACGAAGAGCAGAATGAGCGATGCAGCCGCGCAGAAGGCTGTCACCGCCGCCCAGCCGCCGCCTGCCCCGAGCGGAAAGCGTGCGCCCCGGCCCGCCACGAAGACGATCGCGAACCCGATGTAGGCGACCGGCACCCAGAGGACGAGCTGCTCCCAGGAGATCGTCCGCAGCGCGAGCTTCGAGGTGACGCCCGCGGTGCCGAGAAGGAGCGTGTATCCAAGTGTGGGCAGGATCCAGCCGGCCATCGTCCGCCTCCTCATCGAGTCGTTCCGCAACGCTTGCCTGCTCCAGCCGTGTCGAGCTCCTTCGCTCAGCTCCCGTCCGGTGAGCCGAGCGGGCCCTCGCCGCCCGGGTAGCAGAAGGAGATGGACGGCGAGTAGAAGCCGAACGTCACCGCGAGCGGCTTGGCCGGGCGGAGTGCCCAGGCGGGATGCGAAGCGTCGAGGAACTCGACCGCCGCCGCCTCGAACGACTGGGCGAGGTCGGCGACGAAGGGGTAACGGCCGCTGACGAGCTCTCCGCCCACGCGCGTCACGTAGCGGAGCTGCCCGGTCGCCCGGACGGCGCGCCCGACCGTGACGCGCGCCGTCGTCCGGATGATCGGCGGACCGCCCGCGTACGTCGTCGCGACGAGCCCTCCCCGGTCGAGCTCGAGCGTCGTCCGGCCGGGCCCCGCCGGCACGCCGTGCTCTTCCGCGTAGCGGATCATCGGCGGCGAGCTGTTCAGATAGTGCGTCCACCAGCGGGCCGGCGTCCCGGCCTCGGTGTCGAGGCCCGCGAGGTCGACGCCGAGGTAGGTGAGCGAGTAGGCGCCGAAGCCGTCCGGGGAGGCGGCGCTCGACGTCTGGCCCACGTCGTCGACGACGTACTGGTTCATGAAGACTGGGCTGCCGGCGGCGGGCGTGAGCTCGTCCGGAACGAGCGCGGCAGCCGCCTCCGGGTCGGCGGGAAGCCAGACGAGGTAGAGCATCCGCGCGCCGACGATGAGCTGGGGCGGGTGCAGGGCCACGTCGCCCGCCCCGCTAGGCTCGGGCCGCGGCGGCTTCTTCCCGCCCGGCCGGGATCGTCTCGAGCAGGCGGTCGAGGCCGGCCCGGGCGCCCTCCGCGAGCAGGCTGATCTCCTCGCGCGTGATCGTGAGCGGAGGCGAGAACGCGACCCCGCGCGCGAGCGGCCGCGTGAGCACGCCTCCCGCGTCGCGAATCGCCCGGTAGAGGGCGAACGGCGCGCCGGGGTTGCCCGCGAGGACGCCGGCGTCGAGCTCCACGGCGGCCATGAGCCCGACTCCGCCGCGCACCTCCGCGACGAGCGGGTGCTCGGTCAGCGCGGCCAGAGCCTGATACAGGTCGCCCTCGAGCTCGCGCCCGCGCGGGATCAGCTCTTCGCGCTCCAGGATGTCCATGTTCGCGAGCGCCGCGGCGCAGCAGGTGGCGTGACCCGAGTAGGTCGGCCCGTGGCGGAACGCGCCGCGGCCCGGGGTCGACCAGAAGGGCTCGGCGACCCGGCCGGACACGATCACGCCGCCGAGCGGCAGGTAGCCGCTGGTCACGCCCTTCGCGAAGACGACCATGTCGGGCTCGATCCCGAAGCGCTCGAAGCCGAGCCAGGTGCCGAGCCGCCCGAAGCCGCAGATCGTCGAATCGCAGACGACGAGCACGCCAAGCGACCGGCAGGCCTCGTAGACGCCCTCGACGTAGCCGGGGGACGGGGGAAGCACGCCGCCGGCGCCGATCACGGGCTCGAAGACGAAGGCGGCGACGTTCTCGGGGCCGAGCGTGACGAGGGCCTGCTCGAGGGCCTCGACCGAGTCGTGCCGCACCTGCGTGGTGGACGGGGCGAGCGGCCCGAACCCGGCCCGGTTCGGCTCGATGCCGCCGATGCTCGTTCCGAAGCCGTGGCTGCCGTGGTAGGCGAGGGAGCGGCTGACAATGTGGACGCGATTGCACTTTCCCTGCGTCTGCCAGTAGAGGCGAGAGAGCTTCACGGCAGTCTCGATCGCCTCGCCGCCCCCGGTGACGAGGAAGACGCGGGAGTCAGGCATCGGCGCGAGCCCGGCCAGGCGGTCTGCAAGCTCGAGGGCAGGCGGGTTCGCGAGGTCGCCGAAGATCGAGTACGCCTCGAGGCGGGAGAGCTGCGCGGCGATCGCGTCGGCGATCTCCTTGCGCCCGTGACCGACGTTCGAGTACCAGAGCGCGGCCGTTCCGTCCAGATACCGCCGCCCCTGGTCGTCGAAGACCCAGACGCCCTCGCCGCGCTCGATCACGACCTCGGAGCCGCGCACGAGCGCCATGTCGGCGAACGGGTGCCAGAGGCGCGTGTCGCGGGAGCTCGGGGTCACGGGCTCAGCCAGTCTGACAGCCGGGCGGCGCCCGGGCAAGACCCGTCTTGACCGCGCCGACGGAGCCGGAGGACAATCGCCGCCATGGGGACCGACGTGGTTCGAGTCGCGGCCGTCCAGGCAGCGCCGGTGTTTCTCGACCTCGAGGCGACGCTCGAGAAGGCGGTCTCGCTGATCGGGGAGGCGGCGCGGAACGGCGCGGGTCTCGTCGTCTTCCCGGAGAGCTGGATCCCGGGCTACCCGGCCTGGATCTTCGGCGCCGCGGGCTGGGACGACGCCGCGGCGAAGAAGGTCTACCGCCGCTTCCACGAGAACGCTGTCGCTGTGCCGAGCCCGGCGACGGACGCGCTGTGCCGGGCGGCCCAGGCATCGGGCGCCGTCGTCGTCATGGGCGCGACGGAGCGGGACGGCGGCACGCTCTACAACTCGCTCCTCTACGTGTCCGCCG
>JBGPNP010000372.1:0-2952 GCA_041487575.1 Gaiellaceae bacterium
GAGGCGATGAGAACGCGCTTGCCGAAGCGGTTGCAGTGCTCGAGCACGACCTCGGTGCCCTCCAGGTTAGTCACGAGCGTATGCACCGGCTGCTCGATGATCAGCCGGACGCCGACCGCCGCTGCGAGGTGGTAGACGACGTCGCACTTGTAGACGAGCTCGTTCACGACCGTCGGTGAGAGCACCGAGTCGACGACGAGGTGGAAGAGCGGATGGTCGCGCAGCTGCGCGACGTTTCCGATCGAGCCGGTAGAGAGGTCGTCGAGGGCGTAGACCTCCCAGCCCTGGGCGAGGAGGAGCTCGCAGAGGTGGGACCCGATGAAGCCGGCGCCGCCGGTGACGAGAGCCTTCCCGGTGGCCGTCTCAGGGCTAGTCACGGTCGGGCGAAGCCTACCCCAGGCTTGTTAGGGGGGTGTTTGTAGGATGGACGATCCGATGCGCGTCTGCCTCATGATCGAGGGCCAGGAGGACGTCACGTGGGACGAGTGGCTCGCGCTCGCGCAGGCGTGCGAGGAGGCCGGCCTCGAGGCGCTCTTTACGTCGGATCACTACTACTCGTGTTTCGACCGCGAGGAGCGGGGTTCCTTCGACGCGTGGACGCTCCTGGCCGCGCTCGCGGCTCGGACGTCGCGGATCCGGCTCGGAACGATGGTGTCGCCTGTGACGTTCCGGCATCCGTCGGTGCTCGCGAAGGCAGCCGTGACCGTGGACCACATCTCGGCCGGCCGGGTCGAAGTCGGTTTCGGCGCGGGCTGGTATGACCGCGAGCACGCCGCGTACGGCTTCCCGTTCCACACGATGGGCGTGCGGATGGAGATGCTCGAGGAGCAGCTCGAGATCGTGCACCGCTCCTGGACGGGAGGGCCGTTCAGCTTCTCGGGCCGCCACTACGAGCTCGAGGAGTGCCCGGCGCTGCCGAAGCCGGTGCAGAAGCCGCATCCGAACCTGATCGTCGCGGGCGGCGGCCTGCCGAAGACGGTGCGAGCGGCCGCGCGCGGGGCCGACGAGTACGACACGTGGGGCTTCTCGCCGGAGGAGTGCCGCGAGATGCGCTGCCGCCTCGAGGAGGCGTGGGTGGCCGAGGGCCGCGACCCGGCGACGCTCGTGTTCTCGGTGATGGCAAGGTGTGCTGTGGGGCGCGACCGGGCCGAGGCGGAGGAGCGAGTGCAGCGCTCGCTCGTGCTCACGTTCGAGTCGGACGAGGACGACCCGCTCGGCCGTGCGCGGGCATGGGTCGCCGGCACAGTCGACGAGGTCGTGGAGAAGGTCCGGGCCTATGAGGACGCCGGCGTCGACCGGATCATGCTCCAGCACTTCGACCACGCGGACGTCGAGATGGTGCGGCTCATCGGCCGAGAGGTCGTGCCGGCGGTGCTCTGAGCCCGCCGAGAAAGACAAGACCCGCCCGGGGGCGGGTCGAGTCTGGTGAAGCGGGTAGCCATCCCGCGCACGGTTGACGCTCGCATTCTAGCGAACGCCTGTCCGCGCCCGACTCGCCCGCCCGGCGGTGGCGGCGGAGGGCGCCGGACTCGAACCGGAACCGATGGCGAATCGGCCGCAGCGGTTGTCAACCGTGCATCTCACCGCGAGATTTCACCCTCCGCTTCTCGATCGTAGGCCGGAGTTCGAGCTACGAAGGTGCATGGAGGCTTCCTTTGACAGATTCGTCACGGATTCGGCACAGATCGGCTGCGGTCCCGTCGCCCGGCTACCCTCTGCGACGTGACCGTCTACGCCGACCTTGTCCGCTACCGCGAGCTCTTCCTCAACCTCTTCCAGCGAGAGCTGCGCGCGAAGTACAAGGGTTCGCTGCTCGGCGTCGGCTGGTCGCTCGCCTACCCGCTCCTGCTGATGGGCGTCTACACGGTCGTCTTCTCGATCCTCTGGCGCGGCGGGACGCATGTGAAGTACTACCCGCTCTTCCTCCTCTCCGGGCTCGTCTCCTGGGTCTTCTTCTCCTCGGCGCTCCAGTCGGCCTCGCGGAGCCTCCTTGCGAACGCGAACCTGATCAAGAAGGTGCGCTTCCCGCGGCAGCTCATCCCGTTCGCGGTCGTCGGGACGCACCTCGTCACGCTCGCCGTCATGCTCGCCGTCCTCATCCCGCTTCACCTCGTTCTCCTGCCGGAGACGCGGGACACGATCTGGCTCGTCATCCCGCTCGGGCTCGCGCTCGTCGCGATCACGAGCGGGCTCTCGCTCGCCCTCGCCTGCCTGAACGCGCTCTACCGCGACGTCGAGCACCTCGTCACGGCGCTTCTCCTGCCCTGGTTCTTCCTCACCCCGGTGCTCTACCGCTTCGAGGATCTTCCCGGCGCGATCGAGCGGCACGGGACGCTCGTGAAAGTCATCCGCTGGGGGAACCCGATGGCGCCGGTCGTCGAAGCGATTCGCGACCCGCTCTACTTCGGCCGGCTACCGCGCGCCGGCGACGTCGTCTACACGTGCGTGGCCGCGGTCGTCGCACTCGCGCTCGGCGCCTGGGTCTTCAGGCGCGTGGACGACCACCTGGCAGTCTCACTCTGATCCGCCCGTCGCAGAGGACGGGGCCGTCGATCGCACGCGGGTCGACGGCGGGCAGGCCTTCGACCTCGGTGACCGGCGCCTCGATGAGGAGCGAGGGGCAGAGGAGTGGGCGTGGCCACTCCGGCGCGCGGCCGAAGCCGGGCGCCCACGGCTCGAGCGCCTTGCGGAGGCGGCGCGACGCGAAGCCGCCGTCGACCTCGACCGAGCCGCCGACGGCGACGAAGCCCTCCTCGTGGGCGTCGAGGATGCGCCGGCTCCAGTCGGGTGCGGGGAGGCAGCCGGCGGCGAGATAGGCGGTCGCCTCGCCCTCGCCGGCGACGGGCTCGTCCTGCGTGGCGAGCGCCGCTCGGGTCTCCTCGGCGGCTGCACCGTCGCCGAGGATCCGCACGGCGAGCGCGCGGCGGGGTATCCGCGGCAGGACGGAGACTC
>JBGPNP010000373.1:0-2941 GCA_041487575.1 Gaiellaceae bacterium
AGATCCGCACCGCCGTGCGCAAGAACGGCTACAGGTGGCTCGCGAGCCCCGTGTACCAGGACTTCCTGACCGGCGACCGCAAGCTCCCGTGCGCGCCGTGGGGCTCTGTGACGCGGAATCCGTACGGTTGGAAGGGTCCGTGCTACCTCCTTACCGACGGGATCTTCCCCTCCTACCAGGCGCTCATGGACGGGATGGAGTGGGAGCGCTACGGCCCCGGCAACGATCACCGCTGCGAGCACTGCGGCATCCACTCGGGCTTCGAGCCGGCTGCGACGGTCGCCACGACGCAAAGCGTCAAGGAGACGGTCCGGAGCCTCGCGTGGACGCTGCGCTGAGAGCGCCGCTGACGCTCGCCTGCGCACTCGAGGTCGAGGAGAGGGCTGCGCTCAAGGCAGGAGCGCCGGCGGTCCGCGTCGGCCTGCACGCGGCGCACGTGCCGCTGCCGGACGGGCGCATCGTCGGCTTCGGCCTCGCCGGGGCGCTCGTGCCGGGGCTCGAGCCGGGGGCGCTTCTCACCGCGACGAGGATCGTGGACGAGTCGGGCGCCGTTCTCTGGGAGGGCGAGCCGCTCGCCGTCCCGGGGGCCCGGCGCGCGGTCGTCTGCGCTGCCGAGCGCGTTGTCGACGACCCGGCGGAGCGCCGGGAGCTGGCGGCGCGAACCGGCGCCGACGCCGTCGACATGGAGAGCGGCGTGCTCGCGCGTTCGGGTCGGCTCGCCGGGGTCGTGCGTGCCGTCTCCGATACGCCCGCCCGGCCCGTCGGCTCTCTCGCCTGCGCCTCGAAGGAGGACGGCCGCACGGCCTGGGGCGTCGTCGTGAAGGCGTTCCTGACGGAGCCGGTGACCGCGACCCGGGCCGCTCTCGGCGCTCGCCGCGCGCTCGCGGTCCTTTCTCGCGCCGCCTCGGCGCTTGCGGACGGAGTCCCGTGAAGCGCGTTCTCATCGCAGCGCCGCGGAGCTTCTGCGCGGGCGTCGTGCGCTCGATCGAGATCGTCGAGAAGCTCCTCGACACGCACGGCCCGCCAGTCTACGTCCGCCACCAGATCGTCCACAACAAGCATGTGGTCTCGGACCTCGAGTCGCGGGGCGCCGTCTTCGTCGACAGCGAGGAGGAGGTGCCCGAGGGCGCGCTCGTCGTCCTGTCGGCACACGGCGTCGCGCCCGAGGTCTACCGCAAGTGCGCGGACCGCGGGCTGAAGGTCATCGACGCCGTCTGCCCGCTCGTCTCGAAGGTCCACGCCGAAGCCCGTCGATACGCCGCCCGCGGCCACATGATCGCGCTGATCGGTCACGCGGGCCACGTCGAGGTCGAGGGGACGATGGGCGAGGCGCCCGAGTCGATGGTGCTCGTGGAGACCGAGGAAGACGCGCGTAGCCTCGAGCTCGAGCCCGGCACGCGCGTCGCCTACCTGACGCAGACGACGCTGTCCGTCGACGACACCTCGGGCGTCGTGGCCGCCCTTCGCGACCGCTTCCCGGATCTCGTCGGACCGCCGTCGGCCGACATCTGCTACGCGACCCAGAACCGCCAGGACGCGGTGAAGAAGATCTGCGAGCAGGCGACTCTCGTCCTTGTCGTCGGCTCGCGGACGAGCTCGAACGCGAACCGCCTTGTCGAGGTCGCGCGCTCGCGCGGCGCCGAGGCCCACCTGATCGACGACGAGACCGACCTCGATTCCGCCTGGCTGGACGGCCACGAGGTCGTGGGCCTGACGGCCGGCGCCTCCTCTCCGGACATCCTCGTCACTCGCGTCGCCGACCGCCTCGCCGATCTCGGATACGCGGACCGCGAGGAGGTCGAGCTGATTCGCGAGGACGTCTACTTTCGGCTCCCGGCCGAACTCCGGTAGTCCCGAGAAATGCTCTGCATTTCTCGGGACGGAAGCTAGTCGCTTCGCTTCGCTCGCAGGGAAAATCTCGACTACATTTCTCTCATGGGAATTAGCGTCGCCTATCCCGGCCGCGACGGCGCACATGCGGCGGCCGCCGCCGACCGGCTCTTCCCGACGGATGCGGAGCTCATTGCGCTGCCGAGCTTCTCCGCCGTGGTCGAGGCCGCGTCTGCGGGGGCGGTCGCCTTCGGCGTCCTGCCGATCGAGAGCTCTCTCTCCGGCTCTGTCGCCGAAACGCACGACCTCCTGTACGGCTCTCCGCTCTCCATCACGGGCGAGACGATCATGCGCATCCGCCACTGTCTCGTCGGCCTCGAGGCCGTCCCGCTGGAGGAGATCCGGGTCGTCCGCTCGCACCCGGTCGCCCTCGACCAGTGCCGGCGGCTCCTCGCAGGCATGCCGTGGGCGACGGCGATCGCCTCGGCCACGACGGCCGACGCCGCCTCGGAGGTAGCCGAGTCCGGCGACCCGACGCAAGCGGCGATCGCAAGCGAGAAAGCCGCGATCGCTCACGGGCTCACCGTCATCGCCGGGGACGTCGGAGACCATCCGGAGGCCTACACGCGCTTCGTCTCGCTCGCGACGTACACGCGGCTCGACCGCGAGGGTGAGGCCTGGCGGACCGCGTTCTCCTTCGTGACCGACCACCAGCCGGGCGCGCTCCACCGTGCCATCGAGCCTCTGGGTCGCCACAGGATCGACCTCTGCCAGCTCGTCTCTCGGCCGATTCCGTCGACGCCCTGGCGCTACCGCTTCGACGCCGTCCTCGCCGGCCACCCCCTTGATCCGATCGTCCGCGACGCGCTCGCCGAGATGCGCCGCTCGGCGCGGCAGCTCAAGGTCTTCGGCTCCTACCCCGCCGACGTTTAAGTGCGCCGTCCGGCGAATACGGCGCGCCCTGGCGGCGCAAAGACTGCGCCGGGCCGCCTTGCTTTGCACTCGCCAGGATCATCACCGTACTCACCGGACGGCGCACTAGGGGCCTGTCCGGAAAGCCCCCGCGCGCCGGATGCGGCTGCAAACCGGGCGCCGGCCGCGTCCTCAGTCG
>JBGPNP010000374.1:0-2939 GCA_041487575.1 Gaiellaceae bacterium
ACGACGCTCGAGCTCCGCCTGAAGGGCGCCGCAGGACGGCACGCCCGCTACGTCGTCATCACGACGCTGCGCAGCGCGAGCGGCAAGACGCTCGTCATCCGCCGCGTCGTCCGCCGCTAGAGCTCTCTGCCGCGAGCCGGCGCCGATGCGCCTGCACCGGGTGCGCCACATTCGATCGGCGACCTCGCTGACGGCCATGCCGCTGACTCGAGCCGGGTCCAGGCTGCCGCCTATCTCTCCTGCACTGCGCCGTGTCCGCCCGTCGAGCAGGCGGCCTACAAGCGGAAGGAAGCAGCATGAGCGAGGACGGCAGCCGCCTCCGCAGCGCCCGCTGGTTCGGCGGGCACGACCTGGCCGGGTTCATCCACCGCTCCTCGCTCCACGCCGAGGGGATCTCACGCAGCGCGCTCGCGGGGCGGCCGGTCACCGGCGGGCCGTTGGAGCCGGCCTGGTTCCGTGGCCGCCAGCTCAGGGGCGGCACGGACCTCTGGCACTACGCCGATGCGCTGCGGGCTCTCGCGGGCGAGCCGGCGGAGACGGAGCCGCTGGGCCTGCTCAGCGGCTGGGTCGGGGGCTGGTAGAGCCGGTAGATTCCGCGAGTGGATCCGGACCGGGAGCAGCGGGCGCGGGTCGTGGTCGAGGCGGACCGATGAGCCGAGCCGTCACGCTCGAGCGAGTCGGCCTCCCGACGTTCGAGGTCCCTGACGCCCGCCCCGTCGTCCCGGCCGAGGAGTACGAGCGGCGGCTCACGACTCTTCGGGAGCGCGTCGAGGCGGACGCGGTCGTCGTGTACGGCGATCGCGAGCACTTCGCGAACCTCGCCTTCTTCTGTGGCTTCGACCCTCGGTTCGAGGAGGCGCTCCTCGTCCTCTGCCGCGGGAAGCCGACGCTTATCGTCGGGAGAGAGGGACTGGCGTACACACGGCTCGTTCCCCCCGACGTCCATGTCGTCCTCTGTCCCTCTCTCGGCCTCATGGGCCAGGAGCGCGCGGGAGCAGGCACGCTGGCTCAGGCGCTCGCAGGCGCGGGCGTCGGAGCGGGCAACACCGTCGGCATCGTCGGCTGGAAGTACCTCGAACCGGACGAATGGGACGCCGAGCCCGCGCCGATCGCAGCCCCGGCGTTCGTCGTCGACACGATCCGGCACCTGGCCGGCCGGGCCGGCGCCGTCCTCGACGCGACCCGAGCGGTGATGAACCCGGTCGACGGGCTGCGGGCCGTGAGCTCCGCAGACCAGATCGCCGCCTTCGAGTGGGCGGCGGCCAGGGCCTCGCGGGCGGTTGCCCGGGTGCTCACGGCGGCGAAGCCGGGCGCGACCGAGCAGGAGACCGTGAGCGCGATGGGCTACGCGGGCGAGCCGCTCTCGGCCCACGTAATGTTCTCCTCGGGCCCCGAGATCGCCGTCGGCCTGCGCAGCGCGACGACCCGCCATCTCGAGCAGGGCGATGCGGCGACGGTCGCGATCGGCTTCTGGGGCGGGCTCTGCTGCCGCGCCGGTCTCGTCGAGCCTGCCGAGCCGAGGCCGGGCACGCACGCGGCCGCCTACCTCGAGCGCCTGGCGATCCCCTACTGGCGGGCGATCGCGACCTGGTACGAGACGGTCCGGCTCGGGGTCACGGGAGGCGAGGTCGACGCCGCGATCCGAGACGTCCTCGCGGCCGAGGAGTTCGGCTCGGCGCTCAACCCCGGTCACCTGACGCATCTCGACGAGTGGGTGCACAGCCCGATCCGGCCCGGCTCAGCGGATTCGCTCCGCTCGGGAATGGCCTTTCAGTGCGACATCATCCCCGACAACGCCGGGCCCGGCTGGGCTGCGAACTGCGAGGACGCGCTCGTCCTCACCGACGAGGCGCTACGCGCCGAGATCGCCCGCCGTCACCCGGACGTCTGGGCGCGGATGCAGGAGCGGCAGCGCTTCATGCGTGAGCGACTCGGAATTGCGCTCGCGGAGGAGATCCTGCCGCTCTCGTCGCTTCCCGCCTACTTCCCCCCGTTCTGGCTCGACCTCGACTACGCGCTCGTCGCTTCATAGGGTCACGAGCGGCACGCGCGGGTCCTTCTCCATCGTCTCCCAGGCCGGGCGTACCCAGGCGAAGTCAGGGTCGTCCGCGGCCGCCATCGAGCGCCGGTCGCCCGCGAGCGCGTTCAGGTAGTAGAGGTCGTAGCCGTGCGCGGCGGCGGTCGTGTGGTAGCCGAACGGCACGAGCATGAGGTCGCCGTCGCGGACGGTGACGGTCTCGTCGAGCGCGTGGCGCGGGCTGTAGAGCCGCTGGACCGCGAAGGCCTCCCGCCGCGCCGTCCGGTAGTAGTACGTCTCCTCGAGCACGACCTCGCCCGGAGGCCTGTCCTCGTCGTGCTTGTGCGGGGGGTAGCTCGACCAGTTGCCGGCGGGGGTGAAGACCTCGACGACGAGCAGGCGCTCAGCCGGGAACTCGGGCCGGAGGATGTGGTTGATCTGCCGGGTGGCGTTGCCGGCTCCTCGCACCTCGATCTCGACCTCTTCGGGCCGGACGAGCCGGGGCTCGAGCCGGCGCTCGCAGCGGGCTCCTGACACGGCCACCTCGAGCGGGCCGAGCGCCTCGACCCGGTAGAGCGTGTCGCGCGGAAGGTAGAGCGCCCACGGCATCCCGCCGAAGACGAGCTCGCGGCCGCCGAGCTCGTAGCGCTCCCCCTCGGCCTCGACCCGGCAGCGGCCTCCGAGCAGGACGAGCGCCAGCTCTTCCTCGCCGGTCGAGCCCTCGAAGGAGCCGGCCTCGACCCGGAAGGAGAGGTAGCGCCAGCCCGCCGACTCCGGGGTGACCGCGTCCCACTCTCCCGCCCTGAGCAGAAGCCGGCTCATGAGTGAAAGCGCTCGCGTCCTCTGGCCGCTTCGTACTGCTCGCGCGCGGCGCGCACGGCGGGCACGCCCGACACTTCGGCGACCGGCACGTCCCACCAGC
>JBGPNP010000375.1:0-2938 GCA_041487575.1 Gaiellaceae bacterium
CCTCCTTCTACCTGGCCGACCGCTTCCACCTGAACACGACCTCGGGGTTCACGCCGATCCACACCTTCATCGCGTGGTGGACGATCGGCATCTCGATCGTCGGCATCCTTCTCTTCTTCATCCCGGCCTACCTCGGGATCCGCTTCGGGACTGTCTTCGCGACCGTGCTCGCGATGCTCTCGATGATCCCCTTGACCTTCATCGCGGTCGCCTGGATCTTCCATCCGTCGGTGGCGCACTGGGGCCAGCTCTCGGGCTTCCACCAGCTCGACGGCTCTGGCTTCTTCTCCGGGCTCGGCGGGCACGGCTGGCTGACCGTCTACATCGCCTACTCGTTCCTCCTGACCTGGAACGTGATCGCGATGGAGGCGGCCGCCTGCTACATCGGCGAGACGAAGAATCCCGACCGGGACGCGAAGATCGCGATGAACCTCGAAGGCGGGTACGGCCTCTTCATCTACACCCTGATCCCGATTGCCTTCGTGATCGTGCTCGGCTCCGCGGCACTGTCGGACTCGTCGTTCGTCGATCCGAAGACGATCTTCGTCACCTTCGCCGGCAAGGTCTTCTCGACCGGCGGCAACGTCCTCAACTGGCTGATCGCCCTCATGCTGATCGTGGCGCTCGCGCTCTCGGCCTTGAACGCAATCATGGGCTGCGCTCGCTCGCTTCACCAGATGTCGGTCGACGGCCAGTTCCCGCGCTTCTTCCAGAAGATCAACAAGCACGGTGTCCCAGATCGCGCGATGTTCTTCAACGTGCTCGCCTCGCTCGTCGTCATCCTCGCCGGCGGCGCCGTCGAGATCTACTCGTTCTCGAACGTCGGCTACACGTTCTCGTTCCTGCCGGTGCTCGTCGGCTACTACCTGCTCCGGAAGTACAAGCCGAACGCGCGGCGGCCCTTCAAGCTGCCCGAGTTCATGAAGTACGTCGCTCTCGTGATGGCCGTGATCTACTTCGTCGTCTGGCTCTACGGCGGCATCTACTACTCGAAGATCGGTCACACGCTCGTCTACTACCTCGCGGGATGGGGCGTGCTGATCGCGTACCTGCCGCTCTACTGGTACCGGGTCAAGATTGAGGACAAGAAGCCCCAGCACGCGCCGGAGGCCACGCCGGGGTTCGCCTCTCCCGGCTCCTAGCGAAGCCGGGCGGGCACCCGCAGCCGTAGCTGTTCGCCGTGTTCTGCTCGCCTCCGAGGGGCGGGCGATCACGGCGAGCGCGGTGGACTACGCTGCGCAACTCGCCGAGTCGTCCGCCGCTTCCGTCCACGTCTTCACGGTTGCCCGCGTCTGGGGCACCAACCTCGGCCTGCCGAATCCGGGGCTCCTCCCGTCGAAGGGTGAGTGGGACCTGCAGCGGGAGATCGTCGCGAAGGCAGTCAAGGCGCTGCGCAAGCGCGGCATCGAGGCCCAGGGCCACGTGCTCGCGACCCGGAAGGCGACGAAGCGGATCGTGAGCGAGGCGGAGAGGCTCGGCTGCGACGCCATCGTCATGGCAGCCGACCCGCCTCGAAACCGTCTCGTTGCCGACCTGATGTGGTCGCAGGAGCCGTACCGGGTGCGGCGACGGGCGAAGGTTCCCGTCTACCTCGTCCAGGAAGGGTCGCAGCGTCAGTAACGTTCAGGGCGTGGACGACGTCGCCGAGTTCCTCGGGCGCTTTCCACCCTTCGACCGGCTCGACGACGCCGAGCTCGCGCGGGTCGCCGGGTCGGTAATCATGAGGTCGTACCGGGCCGGCGAGGACGTTCTCGTCGAGGACGGGCCGCCCGCCACGCACTTCTTCGTCATCCGCAGCGGCGCGATGGCGCTCCTTCACGAAGAGGAGGTAATCGACATCCTCGCCTCGGGCGAGGCGTTCGGCCATCCCTCGCTCCTGAGCGGGCTCGCACCCGCGTTCACTGTTCGCGCGCATGAGGACTCGGTCTGCTACCTCCTCCCGCGGGAGGTCGCGCTCGAAGTCCTTGGCCGGCCGGCAGGCGCCCGGTTCGTCGCGGTCACGCTGCGGGAGAGGCTGACCCGGACCGGGCACACGGTCCACGCCCTCCCCGAGCTTCGCGGCGCCCCGGTCACGTCGCTCCTCGCTCGACCACCGGTGTTCTGCGAGGCGTCGACCCCGATTTACGAGGCAGCCAGAGCGATGGGCGACGGCCACGTCTCGGCCGTACTCGTACGCGGCGCGGCCGGTCTCGGGATCGTCACGGACTCCGACCTGCGCAAGAAGGTCGTCGCCGCCGGACTCTCGGCAGATCTCCCCGTCTCCGCCGTCACGTCCTCCCCCCTGGTGACGGTGACGTCCGACCGGCTCGCCTTCGACGCGATGATCGACATGCTCGAGGCGGGTGTCCACCACCTGCCGGTTGTCGACCTGTCCGGCGAGGTGCTCGGAGTCGTCTCCTCGGACGATCTCCTCAATCTCGAGAGCCGTAACCCGTTCGCCCTCAGGCGCGCGATCGCGCACGCGAGAGACGAGGACGCGCTCGTCGAGGCGGCCTCGCACCTGCGGTCGCTATTCGTCACGCTCCTCGACTCGGGCCTCTCCCCCCAGGGAATCGGTCGCGTCCTCGCCCTCCAGAGCGACTCGGTCACCACGCGGCTCGTCGACCTCGCCGTCCAGCGCTTCGGCCAGCCGCCCGTGCCGTGGGCGTGGCTCGGGCTCGGAAGCGTCGCGCGACGGGAGCTGACGCTCGCCTCGGATCAGGACAACGCGCTCGCGTACGCGGCGTCCGAGAAAGAGTCGGAGGTCGACGCGTACTTCGAGCGGTTCGCCGGCCTGGTCAACGCGGGCCTCGCGCGGTGCGGCTTCGGCGCCGACGCGGCCGAGGTGCTGGCCCGTAACCGGGCGTGGCGGATGTCCGATGCCGCGTGGCAGCGCGAGTTCCAGGTCTGCCTCGAGATGCCGGACCGCTCGCACCTGGTCCGCGCCGCTGTGGCGTTC